>DYCJ01000346.1 GCA_019418195.1 Clostridiales bacterium
TTTCACAACTACTGCAAATAAAAACAGGGCAGATTTCTCTGCCCCGCCGTCTTGCTTATCAAAACCCGGATTATTTTCTGAGTCCGAGTCTCTCGATCAGTGAACGATATCTCTCAATATCCACTTTCTTTAAGTATGCAAGAAGTCCTCTTCTCTGACCTACCATCTTAAGAAGTCCTCTTCTTGAGTGGTGATCCTTCGGATTAGCCTTAAAGTGCTCTGTCAGCTCGTTGATCCTTGCTGTCAGGATAGCTACCTGTACCTCCGGTGAACCTGTGTCCCCCTCAGTTCTTCCATACTCTTTGATGATTGCCTGTTTCTTCTCTTTTGCGATCATTTTCATGTCCTCCTTAAAATACTTTGATAAAACGCCTGATATTAAGTAATGGTCGGAGTGATCCGATTACCGAACACCGGCTTAAACCTTGCATAGTATAGCATACGTCCCGCAGATTGTAAAGATATTTTTTCTGTACCAGTCCAATCCTGGTGCAGACCGGGCTGTTATTCCCTGTTTTTCTCCCGTCTGGCGGCAAAATATCTCTCACCGTAATGCATATCCTGCATCACATTATCTTTCAGCTCCTCTACAGAACCAAACTTTGTCTCCGGTCTCTCAAAATCGCAGAACTGAGCTGTGACTTCCTTGCCATAGGCGTCTCCCTCATATCCGTAAACAAACACTTCCAGAAGCCGGCGGTGCTCGTCCGTCACGGTCGGCTTGATACCGGCATTGCCGACAGCATCATACCACTTCCCGTCAATCTTTACCCGGCAGGCATATACGCCGAAACGGGGCAGGATCTTATTCTCCTCGGGCTCGATATTCATAGTCGGAAACCCAAGCGTACGTCCGAGCTGCTTCCCGTGCCGTACGATCCCGGTCAGCCCGTAGGGATATCCGAGCAGGTGCTCAGCCAGCTTTACATCTCCCTGAGCAAGTGCATCCTTGATATAGGTGCTGCTGATGACCGTTCCCAGATAACGTTCTTTTTCTATCACATCTACCGTATATCCGTATTTTTCCGCATATTCAAGAAGCATCTGTGCGTTGCCGCGTTTTCCATAGCCAAAATTAAAGTCCGTCCCCACTACGATATGAGCAGCCCTGAGAGTCCCGTATAAAACATCCTCAATAAATTTTTCTGCTTCCATCTCTCGCAGTTCTTTCGTAAACGGCTGGTCGATCAGCCAGTCCACTTCATTCTCAAGATGCTCACGTCTCTCTCTATTCGTCATGAGAGATTCTCTGTTCATATCAAATGCACAGACCACGCTTTGACATCCATCGGATGCATAGGATCTGATCTTGTCAATCAATTTCTGATGTCCTAAATGAAGCCCGTCAAATTTCCCGAGTGTGACAGCGGTCTTCTTCTGGCCGCTGTAGGATTCGATTCCTGTAATGTATCTCATATCAACCCTCTTCTCTGTCCAGAAACATTTTTTCAGGGCGGAACCTGTCTTTCTTTCTGTCATAATAGTAGATGCCGATAAAATTTCCACGGCTGTCATATATACGGAACCGCCTGCCCTCCAGCTGTTCAGCAGATTTCCGGGCGATCTCACCTGTGAGATGCTTACGCTCCAGAGGATTCCCATTGTACCCAAACGCATTGAACCGTTCTTTGATACATAATTCTTCCAGATCACAGAACCTGTCTCTT
>DYCJ01000347.1 GCA_019418195.1 Clostridiales bacterium
CAACCGGTATGTAAAGTGGGAAGCTCTGCTGGATCGCAGCATGGCTATCGGGGCAGAGTATATCGCGACAGGACATTACGCAAGGATAGACAGGCTCCCGAACGGGCGCTATGCACTCCGCCGCTCGGCAACACTTGCAAAAGACCAGACATATGCCCTTTATAATCTTACACAGGAACAGCTGGCCCGGACATTGATGCCGGTGGGAGCTTACTCAAAAGATGAGATCCGTTCCATAGCCGGGAAGACCGGCCTTATCGTGGCAGACAAGCCGGACAGCCAGGATATCTGTTTTGTGCCGGACGGGGATTATGCTTCCTTTATAGAGGATACAGTGAGAGAGAAGACCGGGAAGAAACTCCCTGCAGGAAATTTTGTCACGCAGGACGGACAGATACTCGGACGGCATAAAGGCATTGTCCATTATACGGTAGGACAGCGCAAAGGGCTTGGACTGGCGCTTGGACATCCCGCGTTTGTCCTTGAAATACGGCCGGAGACCAATGAAGTCGTCATTGGCACTTATGAGGACTCGCTGACCCATACCGTACACGCAAACCATGTGAATTTTATGTCGGTGGAAGATCTGGCAGAACCGAAACGCGTATTTGCAAAGATACGCTATAATCATAAAGGCGCATGGTGTACGGTTGAAAAAACGGGGGAAGACGAGATCGTCTGTCATTTTGAGGAGCCTCAGAGGGCGGTCACTCCGGGACAGGCGGTTGTGCTTTACGACGGAGAGCATGTACTCGGGGGAGGCACTATACTATGAGGCTTGGTCGTTCAATGATACGGTGTGATTACCATATGCATACAGATTTTTCTACAGACAGTGAGGCGTCTGTCAAAAGTATGCTGGATGCTTCCGTGGAGCGGGGGCTTCGGACAGTCTGCATTACAGATCATCTGGATCTGGATTATCCGGAAGACGAAGAACTGGGGCCGGAACCGTTTCAGCTTGATCTGAAAGAATATTTTAAAATGCTGACAAAGGTCAGGGAAGAGTACAGAGGGAAACTGAATGTGCGAATAGGAGTAGAACTTGGCCTGCAGCCTCACCTTGGAAACGCGTATGAGAAGCTGGCCGGGGAATATCCTTTTGATTTTGTGATCGGTTCTCTTCATCTTGTGCAGGGGATGGATCCATATTACGGAAAAGTTTTTGAAGGAAAGACAGATGGTGAAGTGTACCGGCAGGCATTTCGGGAGACACTGCACTGCCTGGAGAAAGTTTCCTTTTTTGACGTGCTGGGGCATCTGGATTACGTGGTGCGATATGGGAGAAATAAGGCACAAGAGTATTCTTACAGAGCATTTTCTGATGAGATTGATGAGATCCTGAAAAAAGTGATTTCTGCCGGAAAGGGCATAGAGATGAACATGGGAGGGATTAAATACGGCCTTGGCTTTGCAAATCCCCATCCGGATGTCCTGAAACGGTACCGGGAACTTGGAGGAGAAATTGTGACGGTGGGATCCGACGCCCACCGGCCCGAGCATGTTGCCTATGATTTTGAGGAGGCGGTAGAAATCCTGAAGTCCTGCGGATTTCATTATTATGCAGAATTTAAAGAGCGCAAACCGGTATTTAAAGGGATTCCGTGACAGTAAATGAAAGAT
>DYCJ01000348.1 GCA_019418195.1 Clostridiales bacterium
TTTGTAAACAGCCCGTATAATCAGCGTCAGGATGCTTTTGCAAAAAGTGTTGTGCGCGGCAGTATTACTGACAGAAACGGTAATGTACTTGCCGAAACCCAGGTGGCCGATGACGGGACAGAGACAAGATACTATCCATATGGTTCTCTCTTTTCCCACGTGATCGGATACAGCAATGACGAACTGGGAAAAACAGGGCTTGAATCTGTTGAAAATTTTGAACTGCTCACATCAAATGCCTTTTTCATCGAAAAGATCCAGAATGAATTTGATGGTTCTAAGAATCAGGGAGATACGGTAGTGACCACACTTGACGCAGATCTTCAGCAGGCAGCCAGCGATGCACTCGGAGATTACAGGGGAGCAGTGGTTGTCATGGAAGCGGATACGGGTAAAATACTCGCGATGGTATCAAAACCTGACTTTGATCCGAATGAAATCTCCGCCAACTGGGAAACCTTGAATACGGATGAAGAGAACAGCCCTCTGCTGAACCGCGCGACCGGAGGCTCCTATGCTCCCGGATCTGTATTTAAGATCGTCACGACACTGGCTTATATGCGGCAGAACAGCAATTACAGCGATTATTCTTATGACTGTACCGGATCGATCACGGAAGGGGACACAACAATCCCCTGTGCGGGAGGCAATGTACACGGATACGAAGATCTCCGGAGTTCCTTCGCAAATTCCTGTAATTCTTCCTTTGCAAACATCGGCCTGCAGCTCGATATTTCCGGATTCAGGGATACTGCTGAAGACCTGCTCTTTAATTCCCGTCTTCCGAGTGTGCTGGATTATACAAAGAGCTCATTTGTACTGGATGAGGATTCGCCGGCTTCAGAGATCATGATGACTGCAATGGGACAGGGAAAAACGACCGTAAGCCCCTATCATATGACCCTCATCACTCAGGCGATCGCCAACGGCGGTACACTGATGGAACCATATCTGGTAGATTCCGTCACAAATTACACCGGTACCGAAGTACGCCGCAATGTCCCGAAGAGCTATGCAAGACTTATGTCTTCTGATGAAGCCTCACAGCTTAAAGACTATATGTCTGCGGTTGTGGAAGAGGGCACAGGCTCTGTTCTTTCCGGCCGCTCTTACACTGTAGCCGGTAAGACAGGAACCGCTGAGTACAGTTCCGACAGCAGCGACAGGACACATTCCTGGTTTACCGGTTTTACAAATGTAGATAATCCGGAACTGGTCATCACTGTGATCACGGAAGGATCAGACGGCAGTGCCGGCGGAAGAGCCGTTTCCATTGCGGGAACAATACTTGACTCTTATTACAATTAACATATTGTGAAAGAAGAACGCTTATGCAGATAAAATTTTACTGTGATCTGTATGTCAGTGAATGCTGGCGGGAAAAAAAGGCAAAAATAGTAAAAAAGCTGAAAGAAAACCGGATTCAGCCGCAGGTCTATGTGGTAGCCCTGTCTCAGGGAGACCAGAATGAGCTTGAATTCTTCTCCAGCATTCTTTTAAAGCAGCATGCATTTGACAATACTGAAGTTTTTGTCGTCGGAATCGCGAACGGATATGATGAAGCTCTTTTCATGGTCAGGGATATCACAGAACAGATA
>DYCJ01000349.1 GCA_019418195.1 Clostridiales bacterium
GTGTATGGATGGAGCCGGAATGGGTGCTCAAATGCTATCCGAGAAGCGGGCTCGGCTTTAAGTACAGGCTGCAGCTTAATAACACTGTGGGCATCATCGACAGCGACTATTATTATTCAGATAACGAGGGACATATCTTCTCAAAGATCACCAACGACAGCAACGAAGATAAAACCGTTACGATCAGGGCGGGAGAAGGCTTCATGCAGGGAATCTTTGTGGAATATGGAATTACGCTCGATGATGATGTGACAGATGTAAGGAACGGCGGATTTGGCAGTACAACGAAATAGGCCGGCTTACAAAATTGTCATAAATTTAAGGAAAACGTAAGAAGATATAATGGAAGAACACAGATTTGTCCTATATACTTAGTGTATGAAAGGAGAACTCATTCACTATGAAATGGATAAAACGTCTGTGTTCTTTTCTTATCCTCGTCATCGTCATACTGACCGGCGTGCTCTGCGTGAAAGGATACATGGATTACAGGGAAGCACTTGAGAAAAAGAGCGTAGAAGAGATGGCGGCAGAGATTGAGTCGATCGATAATTATACAACGATCGATGAACTGCCGCAGACCTATATCGATGCTGTACTGGCAGTAGAAGACAAGAGATTCTATTCCCATCCGGGACTGGATCCCATAGCTACATGCCGGGCTCTCGTAAATGATATAAAAGCGGGAGCCTATGTGGAAGGCGGCAGCACGATCACACAGCAGCTTGCAAAGAACCAGTATTTTACGCAGGACAAGAAGCTCGTACGCAAAGTTGCCGAGATGTTTATGGCATTTAAGATCGAGTCTGTTCTTGATAAGGACAAAATCTTTGAGCTGTACGTCAATTCTATTTTCTTCGGAAACGGTTATTACTGTGTGGCAGATGCTTCATGGGGATATTTCGGCAAGCCGCCCTCGGAGCTGGATTTTGATGAGTGCACGCTGCTCGCCGGTATACCGAACGCACCGACTAACTATAATCCTGTCGCCAGCCCGGAACTTGCCAGAGAGCGCCAGGCGCAGGTGATAGAGAAAATGAAAAAGGCAGGATACCTTGAAGAGGATGAAAAAGCTGACTGAAACGAAAGGGTCTTGCCGTATATTTCAGGAATAACAGGGCAATCTAACCATAGATGTCGCTGCTGCCGCTTAAACCGGGGCAGGCAGAAAGGGGAAAGATCTATGGTTGAGAAAAACAGTAAAAAACTCAGCTCCTCATTTGAGGAGAACATCAGATATATGAATGAAATCCTTCCGGTAAAAGAGAGTTTTGATATTATCCGGCGGGATATCGTTATAGGCGGCAAAGCGTCCGTGTTCTATTATATTGACGGATTCATTAAAGACGAAGTTATGTTGAAGATCATGGATTCTTTTCTTTCTGTGACAGAGGAAGATATGCCGGAAGACGCGGAAACTTTCATACAGAAGCAAGTGCCGTATGTGGAGGTGGATATCGCTGAAGATTTTGATGATGTCATACGGAATGTACTGTCCGGACCGGCATGTCTTTTCATAGACGGATATAAGGAGTGTATCCTTCTGGACTGCCGTACCT
>DYCJ01000035.1:0-9387 GCA_019418195.1 Clostridiales bacterium
AGTGTCCCTTTGGACTGGATGCCGATACCGATGCCGGAACCGGAAAGCTTGGCTGCTTCCAGCGCCATAAAGCATACGTCTGATGTATCGAGGATCTTTACGACTCTCGGAATCATTCCCTCTTCCTCGATACCTGCCTTTACATTACGGAGTACATCGTCCAGCGGGATGCCGCAGATGGTTTTTTTGATCTCTTTCTGGAATGCGGCGCCTACCCCGATGACAACCTCTTTCGGATCTGTCCCTTTTTTTGCGCGGGGATAAGAAGCATAAGAAGTTTTTTCCTCGTTGATACGTTCTCTTCCTGCCAGGGAAAGTGACTTCCCGGAGGAAGGAGCTGTTATATGATCTCCTGCCGAAGAGGAGACACCGGACTGTGACATCTGGCTTAATACTGCGTTAGTGATCTGTTTTACCAATTCTTCGCTGATCTGCATGATTTTGTCTCCTCCTTTCCTATATATCGTACGGATTGATAATGTGCGGGATCTGTTTGATCTCTTCCCAGCGTTCCCCGTCTACGCGGTATCCTGTTCCCGGCCCCATGTAATCGTTCGGCGTGTTGACTCCGGAAAGTACATGGAAATCTTTGTCAAGGATCGCTGCGGTCTGCATATAATCGCCCGCAACACGCTGCTTCAGCATGTTCAGGACACTTGATGCGACATCTTCAAACCCGGTCTCTGCCAGAGCTTTTACTACATCAACGCCTGTGATGCCGCGTTTCAATACCCCTTCAGCGGCTGTCAGATCGGCAGTGATATCGCGGGGCAGTGTGTCTTTGCTCCCGTGTGCATATGTGACTGCTTCTACCTGCTCGTCGGATACCGGCGAGAGGTTCAGCGTGCGGAATACGGCCTGTACTGCACGCGCAGCCTTATTTCGTACATGGATCACCTGTTCTTCGGTGACAGGTCTGAGACCTCCGTCTACCTGCATATCTCTCTGCAGTACGTTGTAGTCGTCGAAGTCTTCTGCGTCAAAGTTTGATCCTGCAAACATATTGTCGTAATTCGGCTCTGCTGCATATCCTGAGAAGATGAAGTCTGTTCCCGGAAGAAATTCGAGCATTGTCCTGGCGGTACGTCTCATATCCGAGTTGGAGAAGCTCTGGTCATTGGAAGAAGCACATTCCAGACCAAGGAGCGCTGCCACAAGGTTCTCTGAGAGAACTTCACGGATACCTGCCGGCACGGAGCCGGTCACGCCGATACAGCTTACAGAACCGTTCTGTGTCCCCTGACTTCCGGCGCCTTTTGTCACGTACAGGCAGCGGCACTCCAGGTAGAGCAGGGATTTTTTCTCACTGCTTCCCATAAGGGCCTCGGAGCCTGAACCGGAGCTGAAGCGTACTTTCAGTCCGCGGGACGCATATGCGGAGTTCAAAAATGCTTTGGAATACGGAGTATCGTCTCCGTCGATAAATACTTTTTCCGTACCATATACAGAAAGTGTTTCCGCATAGGTGGTAAGGCCGCGGATGCCGAGTTCCAGCTCGGTTGCCTCTTCTGCCGAGCACTGTGTAAGTACGCCCGGACGTCCCACCTGGGAGCCGATCAGAAGAGCCATAGCGCTTAAAGGCGCGTAACGGGCCACTCCCATTGTCGTCTCTTCCTCAGAAAAACCTCTCAGTGCACCTTCGGCGGCATCTGCGGCGATCTGTACCGGGTCGTCTTTCAGATTTGTGATATGTGCCTGATTGCCGGGAACTTTTCTGGCACGGATCTTCTGCATGCCCATCATGAGTTCCACAACATTTAAGTGGTTCATGACTTCGGCCATCTTCGCCGGCGTAATACCTGAGATGAGCTCCAGGATTTCTTTCCGTGATACGTGAATATCCACGATCATCCGTGCGATCTCAAGAGAAGATACGGACATGGATTTTTCTGCCCGGTCGATATTGATGGCATAATCTGCAATGAACTGGTCAATGAAGTCAAAGTCTTCACGGCTCTTGCCGTCCAGCTCCACGATCTTCCCATCCTCAACTCTGACAGAAGGAGTCGGATCATAGGGACTCTTCATTGCTATGAATCCCATTTCCGGCCACTCATTGATGTAGCCGTCCAGATTGACCGGACGGGCATCCAGTGCTTCAATTCGTTTTGAACGTTTCATATTGTTTTCTCTCCTTGCGGTTTGGCCTGCACATGTATTTAGAAATACGTGTGCATGATACCCTATATGTTGGTATTTTCGCAGACCCGCATGCTAAATGTGCATAAGCGGGCATTTCTAATATTGATTATACTATAATCACAGGCAAATAGCAACAGAATAATCTTGAAATACGGCAAAAAACCACAGCAGATAAAAACGAAAACCACATAAAACCACATAAAAACAGACACTGCATATGGGACGCAAGGCAGACTATGCGGGATACCCGGGCTGTTTTGGCGGAAAAAGATACATTGAAAATGAAATGAGGATATTGATTAAATCAGGAAATATAGTAAAATTGCATATTAGCGGACGATATAAGTGACTTTGCAGCTTTTTGTCTGCAGATTTTTTGAGGATGGGTGCGATTATGAAACAAGAGATTATTCAGAAAATGAAGGAGACCGCAGATTATATTTTCCGGCATCCGGAGCTTTCGTTAAAGGAATATAAATCCTCCGGGGCGCTGGCGGATTTTCTTGAAGAAGAGGGATTTGAGATTGCCTGGGGACTGGCAGGTTTTGAAACTGCGTTCCTGGCGGAATGGAGCAGCAGACAGGAAGGAGACGTGGCGTCCGGTACATTAGGAGCGACAGAGAAGCCGGTCATAGGTTTTCTGGCAGAATACGATGCGCTGCCCGGACTTGGTCAGGAGTGTGTGCCGGTACAGAAACAGAAAGGAGAAGCCGGACACGGATGCGGCCACAACCTGCTGGGAACCGCCTGCGCGGGAGCGGCATGTGAACTGAAAGACAGAATGCAGGCCGAAAATCTGCCGGGGACGATCCGTGTGTACGGCTGCCCGGCGGAGGAAATCGTGGTCGGAAAGATCAGGATGAACGAACAGGGGATTTTTGATGATCTGTCCGTGGCAGTTACCTGGCATCCGTTTGACCGGAATCGCGTGAGTTATGATATCTGGCAGGCACAGGATATCAAGAACTACAGATTTTATGGTACATCCGCGCACGCATCTAAGCATCCCGAGATGGGGAGAAGCGCGCTGGATGCGGCAGAGCTGATGAACGTGGGAGTGAATTATCTGCGGGAACATGTGACGGACGATGTGCGGATGCACTACACTTACACGAATACAGACGGTCCGGCAAATATTGTGCCGGCTTATGCGTCGACCAATTATTTTATCCGCTCCAATAAGTGGGAACGGACAGTAGACGCCTCTGAGCGGGTGGATAACTGTGCCAGAGGGGCGGCGCTCATGACCGGAACAAAGGTTGAGATCGAGCGGGTGACATGTAATAAGGAAATGAAAGTGAACAGGACTCTGGCGGAGATTTTTTACGAAGAGATGACAAAGATCCCGGCGCCGTCTTATACAGAAGAAGAGCTGAAGTTTGCCAAAGAGATATCCGAAGCAGCAGGCTTTGATAACAGGGGAACATATTTTTCGGGGCTGGAGCCTCTTGAAGATGAACCGGTACCGCTTTCCATCGGGACTGATGTGTCGGATGTGAGCCACACGGTTCCTACGATCATGCTGAGCGCGGCTGCCATGTGCAAGGGGACACCGCTGCACCACTGGGCAGCGACGGCACAGGCCGGTATGAGTATCGGTCAGAAAGGCATGAACTATGCGGCCGGGTGTATGGCTGCGGGAGCATACCGTCTGGCAAAGGAACCGGGGCTGATCCGGAAGGCTTGGCAGGAGATGGATCGATAAGGATATCATACTGAAAATGATATTGTACTGAAAGCGATGGTATTGAGATGAAAGAAAACGAAAAGATACAACTCTTTGAAAAAGCGCCGATACCCGGGGCAGTGGCAAAGCTTGCTGTTCCTATGATCTTCAGCTCCCTTGTCATGGTGCTTTACAATATGGCTGATACCTATTTTGTGGGGATGATGAATGATCCTGTGGAAAATGCGGCGGTATCCCTGGCTGCGCCGGTGCTGCTGGCGTTTAATGCCGTGAATAATCTGTTCGGTGTGGGAACATCCAGCATGATGAGCCGGGCGCTGGGAAGAAAAGATTATGAAACGGTATCGGAAAGCTCGGCTTTCGGATTTTACTGTTCCCTCATATGCGGCGTACTTTTCGGGCTTCTCTGCGGTCTTCTGCACAGCCCGCTCCTGACGCTTATCGGGGCAGATGTGACTACCCGGGCGGCCACGCAGGGATATATGTTCTGGACTGTTTATCTGGGAGCTGCGCCGGCCATCCTCAATGTAGTTATGGCATATCTGGTGCGGTCAGAGGGAGCGGCCCTTCATGCCAGTATCGGAACGATGAGCGGATGCCTGCTCAATATTATTTTAGACCCGATTTTCATACTTCCGTGGGGACTGAACATGGGAGCGGCAGGTGCGGGACTTGCCACTTTTCTATCTAACTGCGTGGCATGTTTGTATTTCTTTGTGCTTCTCTATGTGAAACGGGGAAATACATTTGTCTGCATTGATCCGAGAAAATTCCGTCTGAAAAAGCGGATCATCATAGAAGTGTGCGGTGTCGGTATTCCGGCTTCGATCCAGAATCTTCTGAATGTGACGGGAATGACGATCCTGAACAACTTTACTTCTGCATACGGAGCTGATGCCGTGGCGGCCATGGGGATCACGTATAAGATATATATGGTGCCTATGCAGGTGGCACTTGGATTCTCTCAGGGAATCATGCCGCTTGTCAGTTACACATTTGCAGCCGGAAATATAAAGAGGATGAAAGATACGATCCTTTTTGCGATAAAGCTCATATTGCCGGTGCTGGCGGTGGTGACCGTTGGATACTATGCTGGAGCAGATGTTCTGATCAGTCTGTTTATGAAAAATGAGACGATCATAGCATATGGATCTGCATTCCTGAGGGGGTTCTGCCTGGGTATCGTATTCTTAAGTATCGACTTTCTGGCGGTCGGTGTATTTCAGGCATTGGGCCTGGGCAGGTATGCGCTTGTGTTTGCTATTATGAGAAAGGTTGTACTGGAGATCCCGGCGCTGGTCATACTGAACCGGCTGTTCCCGCTGTATGGCCTTTCCTACGCGCAGTTTACAGCGGAACTGATCCTGGGTATCAGTGCAGTTGTGATGCTGCGGCATATTTTCAAAAAGTATGGGAAGAAACAGCCTGTCGCAGCACAGCTGCCAGATTGAGATAAAAAAACAGCGGTGAAACGCTGGAGAAAAAGGAGAGCAAATAAATATGAAGAAACGTATCATTCTCGGCTCGGCTTCTCCGCGAAGGAGAGAACTTCTCTCACAGATCGGCGTGGAGTTTGAGGTCAGAGTCAGTGATAAAGAAGAGATATATAAGAGCAGTATACCTGAAGAAATCGTAAAAGAACTTTCGCTCATGAAAGCAGAGAATGTTGCCTCAGATCTTCTGGAGAATATTGCGGACGGCAGTATAAAAGACACTGTTGTAATCGGAGCAGATACGATAGTTGTGCTGGACGATGAAATACTGGGGAAACCGTCGGATGAAGAAGATGCTGTCTGTATGCTCACACGTCTGCAGGGGCGGGAACACTGGGTGTATACCGGCGTGGCTGTTCTTGATTTCGGGCCGGACGGCGAGAAAACTGTGATCAATTATCCGGTGGGAACGAAAGTGTATGTCAATGCCATGACGGAAGATGAGATACGCGCCTATGTGGCGACGAAAGACCCGCTGGACAAGGCAGGCGCTTATGGCATACAGGGAAGGTTTGCCGCGTATATCGACCGGATTGACGGAGATTATTATAATGTGGTAGGGCTGCCGGTGTCGCGGGTGTACCGGACGCTCAGGGAGTGTGGGGGACAATAACAGATAATCGAATTGATAGAAAGCATTTTATGAAAAGCATAGAGGCGCAGTCCATACGCGGGCTGCGCCTTTGGTATCTCTCGAAAAAATTAGATGCCATATTTTTTATACATTTCTTCCCGGTATTCCGGGTCAGATGCAATTTTAATGATCAGATCGTCTTTCTTTTCTTTGCTGAGGAGAAGGATCAGCCTGCTGTAGCGTTCAGAAGCTTCCTTTTGACCGATGCGTTCACCTTCTTTACGCCCGATACGCTCGCCTTCTTTCACCGCGTCATCCCATATCATTTGTCCGAGTTTTGTCATTGCAATCGCCTCCTTTACAACTGTCAAATCTTCATTATTTAAGAATTTTACTGCGAAAGCGTACAGAATGGCTTCCATTTTTTGAACTTCTCTTCTGCTGAATGAGCTTTCCGCTTTTTTCAATATATGGATACCGTCCATAATACGGTTTTTCTGTTCCGGCTTCTCTGCCATGAGCGGTGAGAGCAGCAAAGGTATAATGTCTTCCCGTTGCAACCCGGTTGATGTTTTTTGCTCGAGCTGCGAGAGGATCTTACCTGGATCATTATCCTTCGGTCGGATAACTCTTACCCGGTATGTATTGATGCCTTCGGATATGCTGCTGCGAATTTTCTTAACTTTGGAAGAGCATATAACGTAAGTGATTACCGGCGCATTTATCCGTCTTGCTGTAGATGCCTCGTATTCACGAAAACGTTTCATATCATCGACGGTAAGAGAATCGCTTTCAAACTCAAAATGATACCAATTCCCGTTCTCCATTTCGTAGAGAAAATCCTCATACATATGTCGGGTTTCCAGTTCCACGATTTCGGTCGGGGCCGACCGGACAGCTTTTTCTTGGATTCCGAGCCAGTGGATCAGTTCATCGCCGAAATAGTCTATGGCTGATTTAAGTGCTAGATCTTCCAGATGGCTGAGATCGCTGTTCGTTTTGTAATTGTCCTGCAATAAAACCTCCGTTTCCAGCGACACAGGAACTGTCTCCATACTATTATAATATCATAACAGACAGCAGATTGCTTTGTTTTTGTAAAAATAACTGATTAATTAGTTGCGATGGATATCTGTCCGAGACGGACGCAGATATTCGAATTGGTATTGGATGACTAACATCCAGAAAAGCGAAATGGATAAGAATCACTTCGAATATATAATATGGGCGGCAGTATCTGTGCGAAACTGCGGTCTGTGATAAATACAGTATCACAACCAAAGAAGAACTGCAATGTGGAAATGCAGGTAATTTTATTTTCGGCATTTTTGACAAAGAGAAAACAATTCGTTAGAATGATGGCTGTATAGAGGAGGCAGTATAGAAAGTGTGCTGTTCACACCATCTCCCACAGCACCTGCCCTTTATCACGCAGCCATTTTCGTGCAGCCCGGTAATCCGGCAGCACAGATTCCACGATGGCATAAAATGCCTTTGAGTGGTTCATCTCCCTGCGGTGGGCGAGCTCGTGCACAACGACATAGTCCAGTACTTCCTCCGGGGCGAGGATAAGCCGCCAGTTGAAATTTAAGTTGCCCTTACTGCTGCAGCTTCCCCAGCGGGTCTTCTGCTCACGGATGGAGATGCGGCCGTAAGAGACGCCCATAATGCGGGCATAATATTCTGTCTTGCGGGTGAAGATATCCCTTGCAATTTCAATGTAGCGGCTGCGGTCTTTTGCAGAGAGCGGCGGATGCGCGGAAGCGGCGGTTTCTTTCTGTTCCTCCAGTTCTTTCGCGCGGGCAAGGTGTTTCAGCACCCAGTTTTCATTATTGGAGACAAAGTTATCGATATAGGAATGGGAGCAGCGTCTGGGAGAGCGCACGAGGACACGGCCGTCGCGGGTCACCTGAATAGCAATTGTCTTCCGACTGCTGTATATGATTTCGTAATCAAATGGATGGTTCATGATAGTACCTCATATAGTGTATAGTGTAGCAGGTAGTGCAGGTCTTCCGCAAGTGTCAGAAAAACTGGATTGCCCGAAGACAGGATTGGGATAAAGAAGGAGTAAAAATGGAACGAATACTTATCATAGAAGATGATGATATCCTGGCGCAGGGAGTGAAGTTCAATCTGGAGCTGGCAGGATTCTTTGCGGATACAGCATCTGACTTGAAAGAGGCAAAGAGAAAGCTGGACGATGTGCAGGAGACAGGGACGGGATACGGAACGGAATGGCAGCTTTTGATCCTTGATGTGAATCTCCCTGATGGGGATGGATTTGTTTTTGCAGACAGCTTAAGAAAAGAGTATGACATCCCGGTGATCTTTCTGACGGCGAGGGATCTGGATGAAGATATGATGCGGGGCTTTGAGACTGGAGCAGATGATTATATCACAAAGCCGTTTAATGTACAGATACTGGTCCAGCGGGTGCGTGCTGTGCTGAATCGATATCGTGCGGGAAATGAGAAGAAAGAGCGGATCAAAGCAGGAAATCTTGAGATAGACTTTCAGTCCTGGCAGGTGTGGAAAAATGGTGATGAACTTACACTTACTCCCACCGAGTTTAAGCTTTTGAAGAAATTCTGTGATAATCCGGGGATTGTCCTGACACGGGCAGTCCTGTTGGAAGCATTGTGGGATAAGGAAGAAAATTATGTGGATGAACATACACTTACTATATTCATTAGCAGGCTGCGTTCAAAGATCGCTGACAGGGATCACGCATATATACGGACGATCTACGGAACCGGATATCAGTGGACAGGAGAATAAGGATGGATCAGAGGACAATACTTTTTATTACAGTGCCAGTCATTTTATTTTTCGTGTTTCTGGGCACGGCGTCAGCGGGAATCTGGCTGCATATGCGAAGAAAGTATATTTCTTTTGCTGAAGAGACATGCAGGAGCATCGACGCTGTCCTTAATGGCAGGTCTGCGGAAGAGCTTGACATGGACGAGGATACATTGCTGTCAAAAGTGCAGATGAAGCTAAAGAGGTTAGAGGAGGTCACTGCTGCTGCGGCCCGGAAAAGTGAAGCGAGAGAACAGGAGGTGCAGGGGATCATCTCGGATCTTTCCCATCAGCTTAAGACGCCGGTTGCAAATATCATGATGTATTGTGATACTGCCATGAATCCTGCGATTACGGAAGAAGAGCGTGCAAAGTGTATGGCGGTGCTGAAAGATCAGGTGGGAAAGCTTGATTTTCTGGTACAGGCAATGATACGCATGTCCAGGCTGGAGCAGAATATCATTTCCCTTCATCCGGATGCAGTTTCTCTCCGGCACCTGCTGGACAGAGCATTCCAAAGTATCCGGGGCAAAGCAGTGGAAAAAAATATTTCGCTGGAAATACTCTGTGAGGAGGACATGATTCTCCTGTGCGATGAAAAGTGGACGGCGGAGGCTCTTTTTAATGTGTTGGACAATGCAGTAAAATATTCCCCTTCCGGCAGCAGGGTTACGGTGCATCCCGAGCGG
>DYCJ01000035.1:9397-16173 GCA_019418195.1 Clostridiales bacterium
GAGATGAGGGGACAGGTATCTCGCCGGAACATGCAGCGGATGTTTGTAAGCGTTTTTTTCGGGAGAAAAAAGCTGCGAAGACAGAGGGTGTCGGTATCGGGCTCTATCTGACCCGCGAGATACTGGAAAAGGAAAACGGTTATCTGAAGATCAGCCCCGGAGAAAAGAGGGGTACGACTGTAAGTGTCTATCTCCTGAATGCAGGGGAATTTATGAATACTTCAAAATAGCTTTCCCTTTCCGAGACTTTTTTGAAACATTTCCCTGTTATTCTTCTGTCATCAGCTATAGAACAGTGGGAAAGGGGAAAGAAAAATGAGCATTCTGGTTACAGAAAACCTGAAAAAATACTATGGAAAAGAACCGAATATCGTGCGCGCACTGGACGGAGTGTCGCTGTCTGTCGAGGAGGGAGAGTTTGCAGCTGTCGTAGGAACAAGCGGAAGCGGAAAGTCTACCCTCCTTAATATGATGGGCGGGCTCGATGTGCCGACAGAAGGTGAAGTGATCATAGCGGGAAAGAAGCTTTCAGGACTGAATGACGAGCGTCTGACAATATTCAGGAGACGGCGGATCGGTTTTGTGTTTCAAAATTATAATTTAGTGCCGATCTTAAATGTGTACGAGAATATCATCCTGCCGGTATCTCTTGACGGACAACGGCCGGATGAAGGCTATATCAGGCGGGTGATCCGGCTTTTGGGAATTCAGGATAAACTTACGGATATGCCGAACAATCTGTCCGGAGGCCAGCAGCAGAGGGTGGCGATCGCGAGGGCACT
Organism: Clostridiales bacterium; assembly: GCA_019418195.1. Taxonomy (GTDB): domain Bacteria; phylum Bacillota; class Clostridia; order Lachnospirales; family Lachnospiraceae; genus Mediterraneibacter. Next base: position 10,180 of record DYCJ01000035.1, read on the forward strand.
GGCCGCGCAGCCGGCTATATTATTGTGTGACGAACCGACCGGGAATCTGGATTCAAAGACCAGTCAGGATGTGATCGGGCTGATCCGGATGTCCAGCAGGCAGTTTAATCAGACGGTTATTATGATCACTCATAACGAGGAGATTGCCCAGACAGCGGACCGTATCATACGGATTGAAGACGGGAAGATCACGGAAAGCAGGTGGGGCGCATGAGGCGGCAGAGAAGAATATCAGCAAACAATAATTCTGGATATATCCGCAGTCTTGCGTGGAAAAGCGTGAAGAGCAGCCGCCTGAGGAATGTATTTGTTATCCTGACGATCGTGTTATCGGTCAGTCTTTTGATGGTGATGGCACTGTTTTACGCCGGACTCAATACGGCGGCAAAGCGGCAGGTGAAGAACATGCAGCATGTCATCTATTACGGGCTGAGCGAGGGGCAATTATCCGACTTGGCTGCAGAGGATGAACCGGCCAGTTATGTGTTGGGAATGAAGCAAGGACAGGGAGTGGAGGTTGAAGGAATTATGATATCTCCTGTGGCATATACCAGTGAGCCGTTGAAAGATGAGAACGTAAATCTGGAGACGGTTGCGCTGACAAAAGGCAGGATGCCGGAAACAGAAGAGGAAATCCTGCTTCCGGATGCATACTGCGCGCTGGAGGGGATCACGCAGGAGCCGGGCGAACAGGTTTCTTTTACCTGGCTGGACGGTACAAGGGAGGAGTATACGATCTCCGGCATCTTCCATGCAGAGGATAATATGTCGGTTTACAACGTTGTATTTTCTGAGGCGTATGCCGTGAATGGAAGTCAGCTGAAAGACGTTCTGTGGCAGGGGATTGTCTGTCTGAAAGGTGCGGAAGAGATGACTCAGACGGAGTTTGAGGACGCGGCATACTCTCTCGGAAATGATTTAGGAGTAGAAAGACGAAATGTCAACGTAAATAACTTCTTTCTGGATACGTTACCGGGCGGAGAACAGCAGGCGCAGGAGACGGCTGCGATCGCAGGAGCATGTATCGGGATTCTTCTTGTGAGCGTACTGGTCATATATAGTGTGTTTTACCTGTCTGTAGTAGGACGCATCCGCCAGTTTGGACAGCTCCGTACCATTGGAATGACAAAAAGGCAGATACGCAGGATGGTGCGTATGGAAGGACTTATGTTAAGTGCAGCAGGAATTCCGGCGGGGCTGGCTGTCGGAGGTATCGTGAGTTATTTCATACGTCCGTCCGGATGGAGCTGGCTGAATATGCTTCTTATTTCTGTATGTGTCGCTGCGGCGGATGTGGTTACTGTTTTATGTTCTATCCGGAGACCGGCAAAGATAGCAGCTTCCATATCTCCGGTCGAGGCGGCAAAGTACGCAGGATATGAAGCAGGAGATAAAGGAGGCGGACAGAAGAAAAGTGGAAAACTGGCGCGGAAGATCACGCCGGGAAGTCTTGCCCTTATGAGCAGTTTCCGGAATAAGAAAAAGACAGCCCTTACCCTTGTGTCCCTTGGGATTGGCGGCGTGTTGTATATGCTGGCTGCCTTTTGGGTGAGTTCTACGGATGAAGAAAGCTATGCAAGGCAGGGTGAATTTGCGTATGGTGAGTTTGTCATCGATTACTCCTATAATCTTGTAGAAACGGCGGAGCACGGAGAGATGGAACTGCGGACAGAACATCCGATGGACAGGACACTGACCGGGATAATTGAAGGTATCGACGGTGTGGAGCAGGTGATTCCCGTAGAAAGCCTTCCGGTTTCCTGGGAAACGCATGATGATGATGGAAATGTACGTATAGGAACGCTCAGTGAAGAACGTGCAGAGGATCTCCGGGATATTGTACGGGAGGGGAATCTGTCTTATGGAGATATGGTAGAAAATGACAGTATTATAACGACAGACGGCGGCGTATGGGAAGAAGTGTATGGCTGGAAACTGGAAGTCGGGGACGAAGTAGTATTCACCTGGTATGACGGGCAGCAGGAACGAGAGAAGTCTTGTACCGTGTGCGGGATTATTGACGCAGATGATTTCTCCCGGCTGTCGGACGGACAGCCGGGAGACTATACTCTGTCATTTCTGCTCCCGGACGTGGTACTGCAGGAGATGGCAGGCAGTGCGGGGCTGACAGGTTCTCTCGTGGTCAAGACGGATATGGAGAAGGATGAGCAGATTGAGGACAGTCTGAACAGGCTTCTGGATAAGCATCCATATTATTCCCTGAATACGCTGCAGGATAATATACTTGAAACAGAATCTATGTTTACGCTGCTTTTCTCGGTTATGATCGGGCTCAGCCTGTTTATTATCGCGTTTGCTCTCATTAATCTGTTCAACACACTTATCACAAATATCCTGACACGCGGGCGTGAGTTTGCCATGCTCCAGTCTGTCGGTATGACAAGGAAGCAGCTTGCCAAAATGCTCCGTGTGGAAGGACTGACGCTCTCGGCAGGCAATCTTCTGATAACGCTTGTGCTTGGTACTGCGGCGGGATATGTGATGATCTGGCTGTTGAGATATTTCGGCGCAGACTATATGCATTTCGTATTCCCTGCGTGGTTCTTCTTCGGATATGCAGTTTTTATCGTACTTGTACCGGTGCTGATCACGGAATATATGGTAAGGCGTTTCCAGAAACAGACACTTGTGGAACGGCTGAGAGAAGAATGACAGCGCATCTCAGTTATTTACCGAATGATGCGCCGGATATGAATCCACAGTCAGCGCCTCGAACGCATATCCCTGACTCCGGTAATGCTTGATGATATCCGGCAGTGCCTCCACAGTCGTCCCTTTTGCATCGGTATCGTGCATCAGGATATTGATGTGCCGGGCGCTGCTGGAGGTGGCATTTTCGACAAGTGTTTTGACGGGGACGTTGTTCCCGCTGGCATCCGTTGAATCACAGTTCCAGTCAAAGTACTGATATCCCTTTTCCTGAACAGCTTTTGTCAGTTTTGTCATAAGGCCGGGGCAGTACTGTTTGCTTACGGTATTGCTCGACCCGCCGGGGAAACGGATCAGTTTTGATTCGACTCCGGTGGCTTCTTTTACCATGTCGGAGATCTTCTGCAGATCTTTGAAATATGCTTCTTCGGAAGCGTATACTTCTGCATAGTTATGCGTATATGTGTGCAGCGCCACGACACTGCCCTGGTCGACAATGCGTTTGAGCACATCGTTATGTTTCTGGTTGTTCCCCGTTACGAAAAAAGTAGCTTTTGCGTTGTACTCGTTCAGAATTTCAAGTATTTTGTCCGTGTGTGCGGACGGACCGTCGTCAAATGTAAGATAGACGACTTTGCGGTCGTAGTCCCGGTCTTTCTTGACAGTGATCTGGCGGACCGTGGTGCCCTCATTTCCTGAACGGTCTTTGGTCGTATATATGACCTCATAGGTGCCGGGGGTGGCAAAATCTACCTGCTCGGAATTGACGGAGAACTTCGGGTCCGGATCCATATCATCGGTTACTGTGACACCCTCGGAGAAGTCTATCGTTCTTCCCTGCAGCACTTCCACATTGTCTGCGCCCTGCACTACGGGCGGTGTGCTGTCTTTTTTTCGTGTCAGTGTTGCTGTTTCCACTGTCTCGTTGCCGGAAGTGTCTGTTGCAGCAATCTGTATGTCATAGGTTCCTTCTTTGTCCCATGCCTGCGGGTCCTTAAATCGTACTGATGTTTCTGTGAAGTCGCTGACTTCCTGTACAAATTTTTCCGGTGTGATCTCTTCTGCGAGGTCTGTTGTATAGGATTGTACCTTCAGTCTGGGAGGCGTTGTATCTTCTACTTTGACAGTGGCCTTATACTCGTGTCCGCGGCAGGTGTAAGTGACCGGATACTCACCGATCTTTTCGACATCTGCCTTTGTCTGGATGTTGACATCCTTTTTACCGGCAAAATAAAGATCCTTTACATTTTCCCACGGATCAAACGGTGTCATCAGCTCATGCCTGATGACAGTGTCTTTTAATCTGACCGGGTGTGTGTACAGGTATGTGAAAATCCCTGATGCTGCCAGAATCGGGATGATCAGCAGGATAGCCGCGATCCGAAGCAGCCGCGTATGCCGGTGTCGACTTTTTCTTGAAGATTGTCTTTTGTTTCTCTTGGTCATATTCCCCTCTTATGTATAATGATTTTTTTAATCTGTCTGTTGCTGCTTCACTATACAAGGTATGGACCGCAGATGCAAGAGAGTTACACAAAACCTAAATAAAATTACATAAATTTTTAAGAATTGACCATTTTTGCAGGGATGGTTATACTATACACAATACGTTTTGACAGAGGAAAAGGTCGTTTATATGAACAGAAAGAATAACAAATCCGAAGATATAAGAGAGGATAAGAAAGAGAACCGGAAAAGCAGCAGGCATAAGGGCGGCCGCATGCGCAATTTGAGCGAAGCGCTCTACATGGAACTTCGCGAGCATAAGAGTTCTTTTATTGTGTATTTTACACTCCGTATTCTTGTGATCGTGATGCTGATCCTCCAGCTTTTGAACCGGAATTATGAAAATGTGTTTTTATGCGCGCTGACGCTGCTGTTACTGATCATGCCAAGCCTGGTGCAGGTCACATTTAAAGTGGAACTGCCGACGACGTTGGAGATTTTTATACTGGTCTTTATTTTTGCAGCTGAGATCCTGGGCGAGATCAGTGAGTTTTATCTAGTATTTCCTTTTTGGGATACGGTGCTCCACACGATCAACGGGTTTCTTGCAGCAGCCATCGGTTTCTCTATGGTGGATCTTTTGAACCGGAGTGAGAAGATCATGTTTAGCCTGTCGCCGCTGTTTATGGCTATTGTTGCATTCTGTTTCTCCATGACGATCGGTGTCATCTGGGAATTCTTTGAGTTTGGTATGGATATGCTGCTGGGATACGATATGCAGAAAGATACGGTCATTCATACGATCCGGTCCGTAACACTGGACCCGGCGGGGCGCAATGTGCCCTATATGATCAGCAATATCACGGAGGCTGCGGTGAACGGACGGGACCTGGGGGTAGGGGGCTATCTGGATATCGGTCTGATCGATACGATGCAGGATCTGATCGTCAATTTTATCGGAGCATTTGTATTTTCCGTGATCGGATTTTTGTATGTCAAGAACAGGGGGAGAGGAAAAATCGCAGGAAGTTTTATCCCCCGAAGAAAGGCAAAGGACAGAGACTTCCTTAAGATCGTGAAAGAAATGAATGATTCAGCGGCTCAGCCGGAATATCAGTTTCCAGACGAGAAAGAGGATGAAAGCGCCAAAGATCGTTGAGGCGATGTAGAGCAAAATGACGCCTGTATTCCCCAGAAGGGGAAGAAGATCGCGGAATACGACCTGCTGCATCTGATAATCCGGATTTATATAGAACATATTGATCGTGCCGAATCTGTCAAGGGAAAGATTTAGGAGTTCGGCAGCCAGGCAGCAGGCGAGATACAGGAGTGAACTGTATATAAAAGGACGCAGTGGGAACGCAGTCTTAAGGGAGCGGGAAAACAGCGTCTTTTTTTCGTTTGAGCGGAGCAGACGGATGTATGTGATCCCTGATGTGATCCCTAATATAATAAGAAGAATATGCCACAGATAAGAGTGGACAGTAAGTGCCTTTAATGGATAATGCAGGCCGGAGGTGTCTGCAAAAACGACAATCCCGCCGAGCAGACAGTAGCACATCAGAAACATAAGAAGCGCCCTGCGCACATTACCGCGGCGCAGCCATGGATAGGCGAGCAGGACATACATGGGGATGCTGCAGAGCTGAAAGGGAAAATACCACCAGTTGTAGCTTCCGCCTCCCATGACAAAGGTGAGTGTGAACTGCTTCCATACCTCGCTGCATAGCATGAGAATACCGCAGACAAAGAAAATAATGTCAGATATGTTTGAAAAGTAAACAGAAATCAAAGTTTTTCTATTCTTCATTTATGTCACCTCTCCGAATTGCGCTTTGCGTGCCTGTTTGGATCACGCTTTGCGCAATCATTATACCC
>DYCJ01000036.1:0-10468 GCA_019418195.1 Clostridiales bacterium
GTCAGCTAAAGCTGACCCGAATCCCGCGTCAAGACTCGTGAGCGAGTCTTGAAATCAGAAGATACAGAGGAATAATCTATGAACCATATTGCACAGAGTATTTTCCGGGCAATCCATGAAGGAAAATGGGTCAGCATCGAGTATCGAAACCAGAATGAGGAAACGACAAATTACTGGATCGCTGTCAACGGGATCAATGTGAAAAACAGAACATTGAGTGTGGAGGGCTTTCACCTTGTAAAGCATACGATCGGTGAATTCAAGGTGATCTATCTGGACTCGATCCTGTCTGCTTCTGTGGTGGAAGCCTCTTATTGTAAGATACGTCCGGAGCTCGTGCGGGATATTGAGGAACATCCGGAAAAATATGAGCCGTTGTTCGGACAGCCTGTGAACCTGAAAATATTGAACTATCTGGCGGACTGCAGCCGTCTGGATACGGAGCTGTACGAGTGTGATTATGCTCTGATAAAAAAGATTGACGGCGGCAGCTTCCGCGGCAGGGAATATTTTTTAAATGACGGACAGTTTTCCGAACTTGTGCAGCAGTTTCAGCGTGAAAGCAGCCGTCAGAGAGAACACAGGATGGGCGGCTCTCAAAACGGAGGCGCTGCGCGTGCAGGAAATCATAAATGGCAGTACCGGCAGCTTGCCCTCAACGAGCTGAGCATTCCGGTGCGGGGCAGAAAGCCGAGAAAGGAAGGGCTGTATGTGATGGCTTACCGGAGACTGAATCTGGATGTCCGCCGGAGAACACTGCGGGCGGACGACGAAGTGACAGTGTGCCGGGAGTTTACCGTGGGCGGAGAACAGGAGAGCATCCGAAAGTATATGGACCCTGCGGATTATGATCTGCTGAATGATTTTGATAAGAACAGGGAGCTGATAAAGGACAGGATCACAGCTTATAACCGCCTCAGCCAGGGAGTGGACGACCGCCCGTATATCATTGCGCTTGCAAGGGATATCAAGGTAGACCTGAATAACGAATATCAGTGGATTGCAAAGAGTCTGGAAGAGGGCGAAGAGACCTGGCCGATCAAGGCATTTTTCGGGAAGATGACGGCAAGACCGGTACGGCGCAGGGAGTATCCTCTGGCGCTCCTTGAGAAAAAGGTGAATCTGGATCAGCTTCTTGCCATCCACAACGCCATAAAATATCCGGTGACCTATGTACAGGGGCCTCCCGGAACGGGGAAATCCTACACGATCATAAACACGATCATCACCGCTTTTTTTAATGAGAAGACGGTGCTGCTGACATCTTACAATAATCACCCCATCGATACGGTTGTGGATGACCTGAAAGGAATGGAATATAAAAACGGGATCCGAATCCCGTTCCCGGTGATACGGCTGGGCAATGCGGAACTGACGAAAGCCGCTTTAAAAGAAATGAGAGAGCTGTATGAAGACCTCGGAAAGTGGAAAGTATTCGAAGGCACTCTGGACAAGAACAGGGATGAGAAGATTGCCCGGGCAAAGCGGCTCACGAAACTTCTGAGGGAGTATGAGGAGACCTTGAACCTCAGGGAGAAGAAAGAGGCAATCGAGTGTCTGATGAACACAAACCACCATCTGACATTTCAGGCGGATCTGCAGGGAAGACAGCTTGCGGAAGTAGACCGGGAGCTTGATACGATCGGAGAGATCACCAATGAGCAGGCGCTGGCACTGCTGGATGATGATGAAAAGGAATTCCGGAAATACCTTCATTTTACTTCCATTCGTTATCTGAAACGAATGGCGGAGCCGAAGAATGAAGACCTGAGGAATATACTGGAGATGGAAGATGAGGATGAAAAGGTAAAAGCCTTCAATCAATATATCGGGGAGCCGGAGAGTCTGAAACGCTTTCTGAGGATATTTCCTGTTGTCGCTACGACGTGTATTTCCGCGCATAAGCTGGGAACGCCTCAGCCGTATTTTGACATGACCATCATGGACGAGGCAAGCCAGTGTAACACAGCGATGTCGCTGGTGCCGATCCTGCGCGGAAAGAACCTGATGCTCGTGGGAGATCCCCAGCAGCTCAGTCCGGTGATCCTGCTGGATGAGAAAGATAACGCCATTCTCCGGCAGCGTTACCGTGTGCCTGATGAGTATGATTATGCCAAGAATTCTATATATAAGGCATTTCTTGCGAATGATGCAGTAAGCGAGGAAATCCTTCTGCGGCATCATTACAGATGCTGCCCTGCTATCATTTCATTTAACAACAAAAAATATTACAACAATAAATTGATCATTGAGAATAAGAAAAATCCGGAAACGCCTCTTGTCTACATAGATGTCGCCGATAACAGGACGGATTATAAAAATACCGCGCCCGAAGAGGCGGAACGTATTCTTGAATATGTCAGGAAATATCAGGATAAGAAGATCGGAGTTATCACGCCGTTTGCAAATCAGAGGGAATATATCAGCAGGCGGCTCGAAGAGGAGAACATTAAAAATGTATCCTGCGGAACAGTCCATGCATTTCAGGGGGATCAGCAGGATATCATCCTGTTTTCAACCGCGCTGACGGATCAGACTTCGGATAAGACTTACAACTGGCTCAAGAATAACCGGGAACTGATCAACGTGGCCACTTCCCGGGCCGTAGAGAAACTGGTGCTCATTACCAGTACGAAGAATCTGGAACGGCTCCATCAGGACTCTGAAAGAGACGATATGTACGAACTGGCGCAGTATGTCAGGAAGAAAGGAGAGTACGAGGTGACTCCCGATGAAGTGAATTCGAGGGCACTGGGCATCAAGCCGTACAGTACGCAGACAGAAGAGGCGTTTCTTGTGAGCCTGAACCACGCACTCGATAACATCCTGAACAATGGCAGAAGATGCAAGGTGAGAAAAGAAGTGGCCATCTCCCAGGTGTTTCAGGAGAATCTGTCGCATGACAGCCTGTTCTATAACGGAAGATTTGACTTTGTGATCTATGAACAGGAATACGGCGGAAAGGAACTTCCGATTCTGGCGATCGAGCTGGACGGGATGGAACATCAGGATGATGAGCTGGTGAAAAAGCGTGACCGGGAGAAAGCAAATATTTGCCGGGCTCACGGTTTTGAACTGATCCGGGTGGAAAATTCATATGCAAGACGATATTATTATATTAAAGGGATTCTGGAAGAGTACTTTAAGAGGATAAGATAAAATGAGCTTTGATTTCTATAAACGCGCCGCCATCGTCTGCCGTGCTATCCCGTATGGAAAAGCAGCAACCTACGGACAGATCGCGCTTCTCTGCGGAAAACCGAAGAACGCGCGTCAGGTGGGATATGCGCTGAACCGGAACCGGCTGGGAGATGATATTCCCGCTTACCGGGTAGTGAATGCAAGAGGGATTTTAAGCGGAGCCGCGGCATTTGATACAGCGGATATGCAGAAGCTGCTTCTGGAAAATGAGGGCGTAGAAGTCAGTTTTACTCCGGACGGCTGGCAGGTGGACCTTAAGAAGGACGGCTGGCACAATACGATGGAGGAAGCACTGCGCTTCCAGGAAATATTTAAAGCGCAGGATATATAAAGCGTGCAGAGGTATTAGAACATGAAGATCAAGTGTATCGCCCTCGATCTGGACCGGACGACGCTGGACAGTCAGGGGCATCTGAGTGAAGAAAACAGAACAGCGATCGAGAGTGCTGTCGCGGACGGCGTTCATGTGGTGGCGGCGAGCGGACGTTCGCTGGATTCATTGCCGGCGGAGATCACCGATATCAAAGGCATACGATATGCCATTACATCTAACGGAGCGGCAGTCTATGACCTGAGTGAAAGAAAATGTCTGCGGCAGTTCAAGATGACTCCGGCGTCCGTAGAGGATATCCTGCGGCACATGGAGCCGGAGCGGATGAAGGATGCATACGGAGAAGCAGCAGGGATGTCGGAAGTAGAAATGTCTGAAATCGAGATATCTTACGAGGCGTTTATTGATGGCAGAGCTTTTGCGGAGAGCCGGTACGTGGCGGATCCGGTGCGTTTCGGAGCTATGCCGCAGGCGATTTCCTACATACAGGGTACCCGCGCGCCGGTTGAGGATATGAGGACCTTTATCTGCGAACATAAGTCGGAGCTGGACTGCATTGATCTTGTGGTAAAAAACGAGGATATGAAGCGAAAATTGTGGAAAAATCTCCGGGAAAATGTCAGGGATGTGTATATTACATCTTCCGTAAGACAGCTCCTTGAAATTTCTCACAGAGATGCGGGCAAGGAATCCGGCGCAAAGTTCCTGCTGGAATATCTCGGACTGGCAAGAGAAGAACTTGCCGCGTTTGGTGACGGGGATAATGACAGCGGGCTCCTCAAATATGCGGGAATCGGTTTTGCCGTAGCAAATGCATCTCCGGAGTGCAGAGACGCCGCAGATGAGATCGTCGCTTCAAATGATGATAACGGTGTGGCACAGGGGATCAATAAGATTCTGAGGAAATCAGGGAGCGGGAGTTAGTGAGAGGACGGTTTTATGAAGATCATTATTTCACCAGCGAAAAAAATGAATATTGACACAGATACTCTGGCGTGCAGAAGCGTGCCTGTTTTCCTTAATGAGACGGCAGAGCTTCTTACATGGATGAAGAATCTTACATTTGCACAGGCAAAGGAGCTGTGGAAATGCAATGACAAAATCGCAGAACAGAACTACAGAAGATTTCAGGAGATGGATCTGGAAAGGAATCTGACCCCGGCAGTGATCGCCTATGAGGGAATCCAGTACCAGTATATGGCTCCTGCCGTATTCGGAGGTGCAGAGACGGATTATATTCAGGAACATCTGCGGATCCTGTCCGGATTTTACGGCGTACTGAAACCATTTGACGGTGTGGTGCCCTACAGGCTGGAGATGCAGGCAAAAGCGTCAGAAGCCGGCGATCTGTATAAATTCTGGGGCGATAAACTGTACCGGGAAGTGGTGAGGAAAGAAAAGCCGGTGAGCGGAACGCCCGGAACAGAACCGCCGATGCTGGAATCATCAGGAGCAGACAAAAATCTTGTCGTAAATCTGGCGTCCAAAGAGTACTCCAAATGTGTGGAGAAGTACCTGACGTCCGAAGACAGATATCTGACCATTGTGTTCGGGGAGCTGACAGACGGAAAAGTAAAGCAGAAAGGGACGCTTGCGAAGATGGCGAGAGGCGAGATGGTGCGCTATCTGGCGGAGCACGAGGTAGAGGACCTGGAAGGCATCAAAGGATTTGACAGACTGGGTTACTGGTTTGATGAAGCGCTTTCAAATGAGCAGGAATATGTATTTCTGAAGAAGGCGCAGCCGACGGAGAAGGAAACAGTCTGAGGAAAAACGGTTCTCTGATTAAGCAGAAAATAGAGGATTAAGCAGGAAACCTAAGATATGGAGGAAAAAGTTATGTACAATGCATCAGAAAAAAGATATGAAAATATGGCCTACAACCGTTGTGGAAACAGCGGTCTGAAGCTTCCGGCAGTATCGCTGGGGCTCTGGCATAATTTCGGGGATACAAGCTCCTATGAGACCATGAAGCAGATATGCTTTACTGCATTTGACAATGGGATCACACATTTCGACCTTGCGAACAATTACGGGCCGGAGCCTGGAAGTGCGGAGAAGAATTTCGGCAGAATATTAAAAGAGGATCTGGGACAGTACCGGGACGAGCTTATCATCAGCACGAAAGCCGGATATGATATGTGGCCGGGGCCTTATGGGAACTGGGGCAGCAGGAAATATCTTCTGGCAAGTCTGGATCAGAGCCTGGAGCGTATGGGATTGGAGTATGTGGATATCTTCTATCATCACCGGATGGATCCGGAGACGCCGCTGGAGGAGACAATGGGAGCGCTTGCACAGGCGGTCACATCCGGGAAAGCGCTCTATGTCGGTCTGTCCAATTATGATGGAGAGACTCTGGAGAGAGCAACGGCGATTCTTGAAGATCTACGCTGTCCTTTTATTATTAATCAGAACCGTTACTCCATTTTCGACCGGACCATCGAGAATAACGGGCTGAAAGAGACAGCAGCGCGGCTCGGAAAAGGAATCATAGCATTTAGCCCGCTTGCCCAGGGGCTGCTGACAAACCGTTATTTAAACGGGATTCCGGAGGACAGCCGAATCATGACAGACGGGAGATTTCTCAAAAAAGAGGCACTCACGGAGGAACGCCTCCAGCAGATCCGCAATCTCAACGGGATTGCGGCGGGAAGAGGACAGACGCTTGCCGAGATGGCATTGAGCTGGGTGCTCCGTGACGGAATCGTGACAAGTGTGCTCGTCGGAGCCTCCAGACCGGGACAGGTGCTCGATGATATCAGGGCGATACAAAATATTGAATTCACTCAGGAGGAGCTGGCAAAGATAGACAGTGTAATCTTGTAATCTTATTCGATCCATGATACTCTGTTTTATAGGAATGAATATCACATGGTTATCATGGCACAGAACAAGGAGGGAACGATTATGGCAAGATATGTAAAAGATATCACACTCAACAAACCGGACGATTTTGTAGCATTTATTGTCAACGATTATCTGCAGAAGAACAAATTTGTGATGTCGGACTGGAATGGAGAGCCGGCATACCGTGCAGGCGACGGAGTGGTAGAAGGATATAAATATCTGAAGTGGTCATATGCAGGCGGCGTATTCCATCTCGAGGCATGGCTGAAAGGAACGGCCGGCGGTGAGTGGGATCTGGACGGTTTTGTAGGAATTGCTATGAAGAAGCCGTATAAAAGCAGTTTGGAGCAGTTATTTGACGTGCTTCAGCAGCAGATACCTCAGCAGAACACAGCATCCGCTCAAAACGGCGCGGCACCCCAGAGCGGCCCGGTGCAGCAGGGAAATGTTCCGCCGCAGAGTGCACCCGGAGCCCAGGGCAGTGTTCCGCCCCAGGGAAATTACGGACAGCCGAATCCTCAGCCGATCCCGGTGCGGACGACGGACAATACGGGAGCAGCTACGATAGCGCTTGTGCTTGGCATCCTTAGCGTTGCTTTAGGAATTTTTGTGCCGCTGCTTGGAGTGATCCTCGGAATTATCGGTATTACACAGGCACGCATGGGTTCCGGATCCAGTAAGGCAAGTATGGCAAAAGCGGGTAAGGTACTGAGTATCATTGGTATCTGTATATCGGCGGCAGGATGGCTGCTCAATATCGTGCTGACTGTGGCATTATTTTAGAAACTGAGAATGGTTTATTTACTGCATGAAGATAGGTGGAAAATTTTGCTCCCTGTCCCGCCGGACAGGGAGCTTTTACTTTTTTTCAAAAATTTAACTTTATACTTGACCTTGACGCAGCGTAAACATCTAACATTGATAACAGAACGGCTCCCATTATTGAGGATCCGCAGGATTTTGAAGGATGGGAGAGTATCAGTAAAGATCAGGAGGATAAGTCAATGTACAGTATCAAAGAACTTTCAGACATGGCGGGAGTGAGTGCACGCACTCTGCGGTGGTATGACAGGATCGGGCTGCTACAGCCGGCTTTTGTAAATGATGCAGGGTACAGATTCTACGGGGAACGGGAAGTTGATCTGCTGCAGCAGATTCTGTTCTATCGGGAACGGGGCGTGGAGCTTAAGAAGATCAGAAGCATTATTTATGAAGATAACTTTGATATCATGGCGGCTATGGAGGAACATCTCTATGAGCTCGAAGAGCAGAAAGCCCGTATTGACGCACTGATCAGGCTGGTACGGCGTTCTATTATATCGATGAAAGGAGAAGACAGGATGAACGATCCAGAAAAGTTTATGGCATTTAAAGAAAATGTAGTAAAGAAACATGAAGAAAAGTACGGTGCGGAGGCACGCGCAAAATACGGCGACAAAGGCGTAGATGATGCACAGCAGAAAGTGCTCGATATGTCAGAAGAGGATTATGAGAGGTTCGTGAATCTGGGCGAAGAAATCCGCAGGCGGCTGGAAGAAGCTGTACAGAACGGCATCAGTCCGGAAAGCGAAGAGGCGGGACGCATCGTTGTGCTGCATAAGGAGTGGCTTGGCATGACGTGGAAGACGTATACGGAGGAAGCGCATAAAGCGGTCGCAAATATGTATATCAGCGATGAGCGGTTTAAATTGTATTATGATCGTAAGGTACCCGGATGTGCTCAATTCCTCGAAAAAGCCATAAGGTATAAGGTCGGAGAGTGATCATCGGATATCAGAAAGGGCGGGCATGTGAAAGTGCCTGCCCTTTCTGGACGCATGGGAGGATAATAGAAAAAGTCACAACAGTGTTATCCCCCTTACCTGCATCTGCTGTCCGGGTGTCCGGCGGCAAATCTTTCAGCCACTTTTTCCCAGTTGACCACATGGAACCAGTCGTCGATATATGCGGCGCGCAGGTTATAATGTTTGAGATAATAGGCGTGTTCCCACACGTCGATATTCAGGAGGAGTGTGCGGGACTGGCACATGGATGTATTCTGATTGGAGGAGGTCACAATTTTAAGGATTCCGCCATCGGACACAAGCCATGCATAGCCGGAGCCGAAGACAGACAGCGCTGCCGTTTTAAACTGTGAACGGAAATTTTCTGCGCTGCCGAACTGCCGTGTCATCTCGCGGAAAAGCCGGGAAGAGTCATTTTGAGAATTCTTTGTGCGTTGGGAAGGCTTCATTCCGTCAAAATAGAACCGGTGATTATATACGCCTCCCGCATTGTTTTTAAGCGGCGTCTGGAGATGACATGGGAGTCTGCACCACATGGTGAGCAGCTCTTCCAGCGAATAGTTCTGCAGAGAGGGATTCTCCTCCAGAAAACCATTTAGGTTGTCGATATATGTCTGAAGATGGCGGTCATGGTGAAGATGCATTGTCTTCTCATCGATAAAAGGCTCGAGTGCATCATAGGCGTATGGGAGGGGAGTGTTGATAAAAGGATAATAGTTGTTCATAGTAATCTCCGAAAAAGGTTCTCCTGTTAATATATGAGAGTAGATAAGATATGTTTCCAGGGGTATCATCTTCCAACTCCTTTTTATCAGGTTGACTAGAAAAATATGAAGTGATATATTTATCACATAAATTCGGAACAGTTGCGGACAGATAAATAGGAGAACGTGTATGGACAAAAAGAGAATTAAGACAATCAAATTGGAATTTGATGCTGCTGTACATATGATTAAGGATACGGATGTGGAATTCTGGTATGCAAGAGAATTGATGAAGCTACTGGGGTATGAGCGGTGGGAAAATTTTGAAAAGGCTGTGAACAGAGCAATGGAATCCTGTAGAGTTTCGGAAATAAATGTATCAGACCATTTTCGTGAGGTTACGAAAATGGTCTGGCTTGGAAGTGGAGCTAAGCGCGGGATAAAGGATTATATGCTCACACGGTATGCCTGTTATCTGCTCGCTCAGAATGGAGATCCTAAAAAGGAGGAGATAGCGTTTGCTCAGAGTTACTTTGCAGTTCAGACAAGAAAACTGGAGTTGATAGAGGAACGTATTATTTATATTGAGCGATTTGAAGCTAGAGGAAGATTAAAAGAGTCAGAAAAAAGACTGTCTCAGAATATTTATGAAAGAGGAGTGGATGACGCGGGCTTTGGAAGAATACGATCTAGAGGAGATAGAGCATTATTTGGCGGTTACAGTACACAGGATATGAAAGAGAGACTGGGAGTAAAAGGAAACAGACCGTTGGCAGATTTTTTGCCGACTCTGACAATTGCAGCTAAAAATCTTGCAACTGAAATGACCAACTATAATGTTGAGGAGAAAGATTTGTTTGGCGAAAAGGATATTAGTACAGAGCATATACAGAATAACGTCAGTGTCAGGCTAACGTTAGAACAAAGGGGAATAAAGCCGGAAGAACTTCCGCCTGCTGAGGATATACGTAAACTGGAACGGCGTGTAAAGATGCAAGAAAAGAGGATTATTGATCAGTCGGGAAAGCTTCCGGAGAATGAAAGTCAGGGTGAAGAAGTATGACAGAATTTGTTACAAGAATGAAAGAATACAGAGAACGATTTAATATGACTCAGGAGGACCTGGCAGAGAGGGTAGGCGTACGCAGGGAGACGATTGTGCGTCTGGAAAAAGGCAAATATAATCCGTCTCTAAAACTGGCTTCAGATATTTCTAACGAGTTCGATGCGGCAATAGAAGATATTTTTGTATTTGAAAATAGAAAATAATTGTAGAAGATTAGGAGTAAAATAGCCTCTGAAAAACAAATTTGCACATTTTCCAAATGGATTTGCTGGTAATTCCATTGCCCTTCTGATATTCTGAGGACGATTTGACTGGAACAATAGAAGTGAAAATACTTGATATAAATGAAGAGTGGATCCAGATCGAGTATGAACGCAGAAAAGAGGGAACAGCATTTCAGAAAGAGAAAGTGGTAAAACTTGTCGATCTCTCACTGATTGCTGGAAGATGCTGGAGATGGAATGTACAATCAAGAAGAAAAAAAGTATTTTTCGCGCAGGAGATATAACAAAAAGGAGGCATATTTCCAATT
>DYCJ01000036.1:10478-16137 GCA_019418195.1 Clostridiales bacterium
AATTGGAAAGTATGTCTCCTTTTGAATAGCAGGGATTAATTCCCGACAATAGATTGCCTATAGTACCTGTCGTTTTCCAGTTCCCGGATATGCCGATCCCTCTGGAAATACAGGCAGACAAATATGCCGGCAAACGCGATCACAAAGAACAGAAGTGCCGCGCCGGAACCCTTACCTGATCCGAAGACAAGAGTAAAAATGCTGTCCGCTGTCTGCGTCTGCATAAATGGTTCAAACACACAGTCCACCAGAAATCCGCCAAGCAGATATCCCAAAGGAATCGTGAAAAACTGAAGGGTGTTCCTCGCGGAGTAAACCCTTCCCTGCATTTCCACAGGAATGCGCGAGCGGAAGAGAGCGTCCATGTTTGTGTTCATGACCGGGATGAACAGCCAGCCCAGAATGGCGCCCAGGCACCATACCGGTGCACTCTGCCCCAGGGCGAGCAGAAAATTCTCTGTGCTCATGGAAAACAGAAGGGAACGGCAGATCATCTTTACCCGTTTTTTCGGAGCCGGGAGGAATGTGACGACTGCACTTCCAATGACATTTGCCAGGCCGGTGCATGTGTTGACAAGCGCCAGCGCAGTCTGGCTGCCTCCGCCGCGGGAAAGCAGCATAGCGGGCAGTGCCGCGTTGTAGACGGATGCCACAAGATTGATGGCTGCGAGAAATAGGATCAAATCCAGTATCCCGCGGTTCCTTTTCAAATATTTAAGCCCTGCAAGAGCAGACTGGAGGACAGATTCCTCTGCCGGGACCTCGCTGGTGGAAATCCCGGTCGGTCTGTCACGAAATTGCCGGCGGGGGTCTGGGATTCGGATAAAGAATGCCAATGCGGTGAAAGCTGTCGAAAAAGTCAACAGGTCAAAAACAATCACTGCATAAATCCCGAGAAAGCCGAGCAGTGCCGTGGCAATTACCGGTGAGAGGACGGTTACCAGGGAATTGGAAAATGTTCGCATCCCGGCAACTCTCTGATACTGTGCTTTTGGTGTCAGAAGGCTTACGGCCACATCGGAGGCCGGCTGCTGAAATGTATTTCCCAGTCCATTTAGTGCATTCAGCACGTAGAGATGCCACAGCTCAAGCCGCCCGGTAATGAGCAGCATCAGTACAGACAATGTGCAGAGTGCGGCAAAGCTGTCGCATATGAGCATGGTTGCTTTCTTATTCCATCGGTCGCTCAGCGCTCCTGCAAATATACTGAGCAGTACATAGGGAGCGTACGAGCATACAGTTAACAGTGCGGAGGCAAAAGCTGAGCCGTGCTGCTCGTAAGACCAGATGACAAGCGCATAACTGGTCATGGAACTTCCGAGTGCAGAGAGCCCTTGTGTTGCCCAGAGAATAAGAAATGTATGTAATCCTTCAAATAGTTTTCTGAATTTATTTATCATGACTTTGCTCCTTTTCGTTTCTTTTCTATGGAAATGAAAGTGCAAAGCCTGAAGCTGTCAGCGGTTTTTGATTGTCAGCGCCGCTGTGCTTTCCGGACGGTGCAGGTGTAAGCGGTTCCGTATACTGCAGGAAATCCCGCCGTCCTGATCTGTGATCTTGCTCCGTGTCAGTCCCGTCCGGGATCAGACTCTGCACGGAGCATGAGCAATGCATAATCTCATGTTATATAATCTCCTCAAAATTTGTTCCATTATAACTTTACAATAAGTGCTGTGTCAATTGTTCAAGGTTGATTCTGTATTTTTACAGGTGTATGATTGAGGTAAATGTTTAGGGTTAATGAACAATTATTTTACGGCAGAGAGGTATCATGATGTACATAGGAGATTTACATATTCATTCCAGATATTCCCGGGCGACAAGCAAGGAATGCACGCCGGAGCATCTGGACCTGTGGGCGAGGAAGAAAGGCATCCATATCGTGGGAACCGGTGATTTCACTCATCCGGCATGGCGGGAAGAGCTGGAGGAGAAACTGGAGCCGGCGGAGGACGGACTTTATGCGTTGAAAGACGAATACAGGATCAAAGATGAGGAGATTCCGGGGGAAGTGATCCCAAGGTTTGTCATAACAGGCGAGATCAGTTCCATTTATAAGAAAAATGGGAAAGTACGTAAAGTCCACAGCCTGATTCTTCTGCCCGGTCTTGAGGATGCGGAGAAAATCTCGGCAAAGCTGGAGCAGATCGGAAATATCCATTCTGACGGACGGCCGATCCTCGGACTGGACTGTCATGACCTGCTGGAGATCATTTTGGAACTGAGCCCGCAGGCAGTCTATGTGCCTGCCCATATCTGGACGCCTCATTTTTCCTTGTTCGGGGCATTTTCAGGATTTGATACAGTGGAAGAATGCTTTGAAGACCTGACGCCGTACATCCACGCCATGGAGACGGGACTGTCCTCAGATCCGCCGATGAACTGGCGTGTCTCAGCGCTTGACCGATATCAATTGATTTCAAATTCAGACGCTCACTCTCCCGCAAAACTTGGAAGAGAGGCAAATTTATTTGACATTCCTCTGTCCTATGAAGGTCTGTCCCGTGCCATACAGACGGGTGAGGGCTTATACGGTACGATCGAGTTCTTCCCCGAGGAGGGCAAATATCATATGGATGGGCACCGGAAGTGTAATCTTTGTCTGACACCGTCTGATACACTGAAATATAATGGGATCTGCCCGGTGTGCGGCAGGAAGATCACGATAGGAGTGTCCCACCGTGTAGAAGAGCTTTCAGACCGGGCAGAAGGATATATCAGGGAAAACGCAAAGCCGTTTGAGAGTCTGGTTCCGCTGCCGGAAGTCATTGGGGCTTCTGCGGGACATTCGGCGGCCAGTGTGAAGGTGCAGAGAGAATATCAGAAAATGCTCTCCGAGCTGGGCCCTGAATTCGAAATCCTGAGGAATCTGCCGCTGGAAGATATACGGAGGGTATCCGGCACACGCGTGGCCGAGGGAATCGGGCGACTGCGCCGCGGGCAGGTGGAGCGCTTACCGGGCTTTGACGGAGAATACGGTGTGATCAAACTGTTCAGCGCAGAAGAGCTGAATAATACAGAGGGCCAGATGAGTTTCTTCGAGCTTCTCGGAACCCAGGAAAGCGAAAAAGAAAAAGCAGAGAAAAATGCGGAGCTTCCGGCGAAACAGGAAGAGACTCAGGAAAAACAACAGGGACAACGGCAGAATATGTCTGCACGTTTGAACCCGGAACAGGAATATGCTGTCCGGTGTACATCGCCTCATATTGCGGTAAAGGCAGGCCCCGGCACGGGAAAGACAAAGACGCTTGTGTCCAGACTCCGCTATCTTCTGGAATACCGGAAAGTACGCCCGACGGAGATCACGGCGGTTACATTTACAAATCAGGCGGCAGCCGGGATGCGGGAGCGTATCGAGAAAGAGACAGGGAAGAAGCAGGCCGGTCGTGCAATGCAGATCGGAACATTTCATGCAATCTGTCTTAATTTCCTGAAAGAACAGGGAGAAGAATTTACTCTGATGGGAGAAGCGCAGCAGCGGATCATGGCGGAAGAGGTAATCTCACACACAGGTGTAAATGCGAAGCCGGGTAAATTTCTGGAGCAGGTATCGCGCAGAAAATCCGGTATGGACAGAGTGCCCTCAGGTGACGCTGCCGGCGCGGATATTTCCGAAGATCCGGCATGGCAGCAGGCGTTCCGGAGTTATGAAGAACGGAAGCAGGAATTACATTTGCTGGATTTCGACGATCTTCTGCTGCGCGTGACAGAGCGCATTGAGCGCAGTCAGGTAAATGATGGCTGGGAGAGGAGATTCCGGTATCTTCTGGTCGATGAATTTCAGGATATTAACCCCGCCCAGCTTAAATTGGTGCAACTGTGGAGCCAGACGGGAAGGGAGTTGTTCGTGATCGGAGATCCGGACCAGTCAATCTACGGTTTCCGTGGAGCGGACAGTGCCTGTTTTGAGCGCCTCGGGAAAGAATATGACGACCTTGAGATCATAAGTCTGAAAGAGAATTACCGCTCCGCGCCTCAGATTCTGAAAGCAGCGTCAGCGGTGATCGGTGAAGCAGAAATTGGAGAAAAAGAGGAGAGAGAAATGCTTCGTCCGAATTGCCCGGACGGCGCGCCTGTCCGGCTTGTCCGCGCCGGGAGTCCTATGGGCGAGGCAATATTTATCGCAAAAGAAATCAACCGTATGGCAGGCGGCATGGGTATGATCGAGGCCCATCAGACTGCATGGGAGCATCCGGAAAAGAAAGTCCGCAGTTTTGACGAAATTGCGGTTCTCTGCCGCACCCACCATCAGGCAGAATTAGTGGAAAAATGTCTGCGCACAGAGAGCATCCCTTATGTGATCGCCGGCAGGGAAGATTACCTGAGCGAAGAATCCGTGCAGAACAGCATCTGTTTCTTCCGCCTCATAGAGCAGACAGAGGAATCAGAGAATCTGCCGGATTCACCGCATGAAGAATCAGAAAACACACATCAGTGTGAAGCTGAGAATATGGACGGCAACATTTCCGGGCCGGAGGTATGTGCGAGATATTTCTGGAAAATGGAGTGGAGCGATATGACCGTGGAAGTGATCAGAAATACTATGAGCAGATACCGCCCGCTCTATAAAAAGAAAAAGCCTCAGAAATTCCTTGAACAGTGGATGGAAGAGATGAAGCTGACAGACGATCCTGCCATGCAGAAACTCCTGCAGGCGTCAGTATTTTATAAGACGATGACGGAATTCCTGTATGCCTTTGAGCTGGGCGTGGAAAGTGACCTGAAGCGCTGCGGCAGTAAGAAATATACTTCCGACGCGGTCACTGTCATGACTCTGCACGGCTCGAAAGGACTTGAATTTCCAGTGGCATTTATCTACGGAGTGGAGAAAGGCTCGATCCCGCTGGAAAATGAGAAGCATCCGTCGGACAAAGAAGAAGAGCGCCGTTTGTTCTATGTGGGAATGACGAGGGCGAAAGAAGAATTGATCCTGACAATTTCCGGGGAGGAATCGGAATTCACCGGTGCCATTCCTGCGGATGTATCTGTTCATGAAAATGGAGAGAAAAAGAAAAAGGAGCAGGAATGGCAGCAGATGAGTTTGTTTGACATGTGATGAGAAGCTATCCGGATACAGTCATGGAAAAAAGCCGTACAATAATGTCCCGTGTTTCCGGAAACCGTTGCAGGATCACCTGGCGAATTACTTCGGGTGAGATAGGGGAGTTGATATCGAAAACTATCTCACCGCTGGCGGCGTCGCCTATGGCAATCGGGGCGTATGCTGCTCCGCCGGCTGCGATCTTCTGAGCTACTGCAAGACCGCCGATCGAATAGATGCCTATTGTGCAGCCTCCGACTGCGAAGAGCCCAAATGCAAATCCACCGATGGCAAGCACTCCCCGGGCGCGGCAGAACTTCTGCCCGGGAAACCATCTTCCCACATTGATGTGGATCAGCGGGAGTCCGAAGATCGAGAGTCTGCTCTTGTATTCATAGTGCCAATGGTAAGGAACATAGTGAATTTCCCGGGCTGTCTGTGCGTAATCTGTTTCCGGCGCTTTGGAAGCCGGTTCAGGGGATGTGTGTCCTACAAGTTCATCTATGGATATATGGAAAAAATCACTCAGCTGGACCAGCTTATCCATTTCAGGTGTGGTAACACCCGTTTCCCTTAGTTAAAGATATTGTTGGGTATCTCAAGATGTGTCATTCGATT
>DYCJ01000037.1:0-346 GCA_019418195.1 Clostridiales bacterium
GTGTATATATTAGAAGGAGGAGTTGAAGAAAGGGGAGAGAAGTAGTGAGTTTGAAAGAGGAATTGATCGAATTAAGATTGAGTACAGGGATGAATAAAGCGCAGTTTGCCAGATATTTTGGGATTCCGTACCGTACGTATCAGGAATGGGAGCTGGGCGGAAGAAGAGTGCCGGAGTATCTGCTGCGTCTGATGGCGTATAAGATCGAGGTAGAGAAGCTGGGAAAAGAAAGGGGAGAAACATGATGGAACAAAAAGAACTGGTGATTTTTGAATCAGAGGATCAGGCTGTATCTCTAAAAGTGCCAATTGAAGAAGAAACCGTGTGGTTGACACAGGCACAGATG
>DYCJ01000037.1:356-4278 GCA_019418195.1 Clostridiales bacterium
ATGTAAATAATGTGTTCCGGGATGAAGAGCTTGACGAAAAAAGCAATGTGCATTTTTTGCACATTGCAAATTCAGATAAGCCTGTCAAGTTCTATAGTTTAGATGTAATCATTTCTGTAGGTTATCGTGTCAAGTCAAAAAGAGGTATAGAGTTCAGGCGATGGGCGAATAAAGTCCTGAAAGACTACATATTAAAAGGCTATGCTGTCAACCATAACCGTATCAGTCAACTGGGAGAAGTGATAAAGATCATGAAACGTGTAGAAGAACGTCTGGACGCGAAACAGGTGCTGACGGTGATCGAACGGTATAATCTTGCTCTTGAACTGTTGGATGAATATGATCATCAGACCATGAAAAACCTGCGAATCTGCTTTATTTCCTGACGAAGAATCACTCATTTTCGGATGGAAATAAGAGGATTGCTGCCACAATCTTTCTGTATTTCCTTGATAAAAATAATGCGCTTTTTGCAGATGGGAGAAAGAGGATCGATGATTATGCTCTTGCGGCTCTTACGATCATGATTGCAGAGTCAAAGCCGGAAGAGAAAGAAATGATGGTAAAAGTTGTGATGAACTGTCTGGAAGACAGGGAAAGATGATCGATACGCAAAAGTGTATGGACATCCCATATTTCCGTGGGATATAATGATAACATATGAAATAAATGAAAAAGGAGAGCCAGATTATGAGAACGATCAAAGTAGAACCACTGACATATGAGGCTTATGCACCGTATGGTACTTTCTACAATATGACAGAGCCTGCAGGATATTCACTTAACGGGGAACTTCACCGTTTTTTTCCGGACCGGATGACGGAGTCCTACACAACCAGAACAGCTTTTTCACCGATTCTTGTGAAGAAGCCGGAAGTGATGAAGATCACACAGGCAGAGTATCATACAACCACTCCGGAGATTATTCTCCCAATTAATGACGATATGATCCTCCATGTAGCTCCCGCTTCGGCCGGCACTCCGGTCCCGGAACTGACGAAAGCCTTTATCGTACCTAAAGGAACCCTTGTGAAGATCAATACTGCAATCTGGCATCTTGCGCCACTGCCGGTGCATGAAGACGAGCTTCAGGCAATGATCATTCTTCCGGAGTGTACATATGCAAATGACTGTACTGTAGTGGATTATGCAGAAGAAGATCAGTTTGTGATCGAGGTGTAACGGATGATATATGTGCTGTATCCATAGAAAAAACGAATACCTCACTATACTTATCATGTATTAGACATGGTGAGGATAACCGGATATAATAGATATGGAAATATGAGGAAGAAAGGCTGATACAGGCAGCGCAGATTCCGGAAAGAAGGGATACAGACTATGATTTACAGAGATTTTCAGGATTTAAAACTCTCAGGTCTCGGGATGGGGGCAATGAGGCTTCCGGTGATCGACGGAGATGACAGCAGGATTGATGCCGCAGCAGCGGAAGAAATGGTTGCATATGCTATGGAACACGGCGTCAATTATTATGATACGGCATGGGGGTATCATGGCGGACAGTCAGAGATCGTCATGGGAAATGCGTTGAAGAAATATCCCAGAGACAAGTTTTATCTGGCAACAAAATTTCCAGGATACGACCTTACTAATTTTGGAAAGGCAGAAGAGATTTTTGAGAAGCAGCTTGAGAAATGTCAGGTTGATCATTTTGATTTTTATTTGTTCCACAATGTCTGCGAGATGAATATTGATGCATATCTGGATGATGAAAAATACGGCACCTATGATTATCTGATCAGACAGAAAAAGAACGGACGTATCCGTCATCTTGGATTTTCCGCGCATGGGAAATATGACGTGATCAAGCGTTTCCTTGAGGCATACGGGAAGGATATGGAATTCTGCCAGCTTCAGATCAACTATCTTGACTGGACCTTCCAGGATGCAAAGGCAAAAGTGGAACTCCTGAGAGAGTACGGTATTCCGGTATGGGTGATGGAGCCGTTGAGAGGCGGAAAACTCGCTTCCCTCTCGGATCAAAATACGCAGAAATTAAAAGAACTGCGTCCGGATGAAGGCACTCCGGCGTGGGCATTCCGTTTCCTGCAGTCTCTGCCGGAAGTCAAGGTTGTCCTGTCCGGTATGTCGAACATGGAGCAGCTCAAGGCAAATATTCATACATACGAAGAGGAGAAGCCGTTAAATGAAGAGGAGATGAAGACGCTTCTCGGCGTTGCAGGCAGTATGCTCGAGAAAAAGACGCTTCCATGCACTGCATGCCACTATTGCGTAAGCCACTGCCCGCAGGAACTTGATATTCCGGCACTGCTTGAATTGTATAATGAGCATTGCTTTACAGAGGGCGGGTTCATCGCACCCATGGCTCTTTCTTCCTATGCGGAGGATAAGAAACCGAGTGCCTGCATTGGCTGCAGAAGCTGTGAGGCTGTCTGTCCGCAGCAGATCAAAATATCCGAAGCAATGGCGGATTTTGCAGAAAAACTTGCCTGATAAATCACAGCAATCGTAAATAAGACGTCATCGGAGTTTAGAATATACTTGTTTACTCCGATGGCGGGAAAGGTATAATTACTATGAAGATCAGACGTGAGGAAAATATGGCCGGCGGGAAGGGGCATGTGATCATAAAAGAACTTCTCGGTGAGAAAGAACTGAACGGAAAATGCGGTCTCTATGCAGAGGTGACGATCGAGCCCGGATGTTCACTCGGATATCATGAACATCATGGGGAGAGTGAGACATACTATATCCTTTCCGGCGAGGGAAATTATGACGATAATGGCAGGATCCGTCCGGTAAAGGCAGGAGATATCACATATACACCGGACGGATGCGGACATGCTTTGAGCAATTCAGGAAACACGGATCTTGTATTCATGGCACTGATCATCAAAGACTGACGGGATAATTAAGATCAGTAAGATCAGCCAATAAGATCAGGCTCGTATGTTAGTAGTGCGGGCTTGATTTATTCAAAACTAAATGTTATAGTATGAACAATACTAATAACATAAAAGAAATTGTGTCATACAAGCAGGAGGGAGCCAACCGATGAGCCAAAACTGTGAAGAGAAATTTGTCAATACACAAATGTGGAATTTGTTTAGAAACAGATTTAAAAGTGAGACGACGGAAGCGTCATACTGGTCGGATATTCGGGAATTCTGCCGTATAACAGGAAAGGTTTTTACAGAGAGTGACAGCAGCGATGTGAGAAAGTATTATGACTGGATGAATGATCAGGTCAGAAATGGCAGACTCAGTAAGATCACGCTGACAAAGAAGTTCCGGGAACTGCATTCTTACGCATCATTTTTGATGGAACAAGGGGAATATCTGGAGGAAAGAGAGCATGATTATTTTTATCCGTATCTGAAAACGATGACGAAAGAGTCCGCGCTTGCCGGGGCTGTACCGGTGGAAGAGATGGACGCTCTTTTAAAAGCTGCATCTGATGATAGAATGGCCTACACGATCCTTACACTTATGTACAGAGCCGGCATGACTTCTACGGAGATCATCGGGATATCCGGAGAAGATGATTTTATAGAATATGATGACGGTGTTTATGCAACGATATCAGGCAGAGAAGAGCCCTGTTACATACCCGATGATGCATGGATTATTTTAAAAGAATATATGGATCAGCGTTTAGTCTGTGATACATTGTTCTATAACCGCAGCGGACGTCCGCTCAATACAATGTATATCAGCCGTATGATGAAGAAGTATTGTTCTCTTGCAGGAATACGTAATTATAGTGCCCAGGCGGTGAGAAACAGCTGTGCTTTTAACATGTTTGCATATGGGGCATCAGACGGACAGACAGCAAGACAGATGGGAAGGACCGAACAGCAGATCCGCAGGTACAGAGGGTCTCTTTACCGTGAAAACCTACAGAAGCAGGCATCGGCTCTTGTGAAAATACATATTGAAA
>DYCJ01000037.1:4288-6561 GCA_019418195.1 Clostridiales bacterium
GATTGCATTTTTCTGAATATCTGAATAGTTGAATGATCAGGCAAAGTATTTGCGTACAATACATGATATGACTCCGGCAGCACATAGTCCGAAGAGTACGTTGTGCATGGAGCCATATACCTCCAGAGCGCCTTTAACTCCGTATACAGCTTCCGGCGCGTCTGGTATAAGCGGGCTGAGCAGGAATGCCAGATAAGAAGCGGCAAATACAAGGATGAATGAAAAAAACCCTCTTCCGGTATCCTCTTTCCATGAGTCAATGCCATTCCTCACTCTTACTCTTGTCATGGACCAGAGAAGTGAGATCAACTCAAACAGAAGAAAGAGTACTGCCACGCACAGATAGGACAGCAGTGTAATTGACGGCTGCTGTGTGCGGATCATTTCCATAATATCGCCATAGGGGGTGCTTGCGCGCCAGAAAGTATAGGTGACATATACTATGATCGCGAGGATCAGGATGGCTGTAAGACTTCTTACTACGGCAGCGGCAAGACGGGAAAGCGTGCGTCCGCCTTTCCGGATCGGAGCGGCCAGTGGAACGCCCCGGCTTTTCTTCCGGCGGGAAGATTTACGTTCTCCTGGTTCCTGCTCTCTGCCAGCAGAACGCTTCTTTCTTCCGGACCTGCGGTCATACTCATCCTCATACTCGTCGTCATCGTATTCAGCGTTGGAATAATAGTCATCGTCTGCGGCGGCAAAGTCATCTTCATAATCCGCTGCAGTCTTCCAGTGAGATCTGCTATTGTCAGACCGCCTGAGGCTTTCTGACATATCAACCGTCATGCCGGTATCATCTTCATAAGTCACTTCAAAGTCATCATCAAATATATCGGAAAATTCCTTCTTATCGTTCATGGAATCCCTCTCTTTCTTTAAAAAGTAACAGTTCTTCTCTGTCAATATCGGTCGGCTGAACTGAAAAATCCATATTATGTTAGCGCGTTTTTTATAGATTCTCAAGGCTTACGGACAATTTTTTAAAAAGAATTCATTTTTGTCCTTTCGAAAGGACTATTATTCCGGGACTTACAAAAGTGTAAGACCCGGACTGCAAAATGTAAGCTGTCTGAATGGAAGAATATTTCAGGTTTTTGCTACTATAAATATGCAAAAGGAAATACCATTCATTACAAGTAGCAAGCGAGGAGGTAGGGACAGTGAAAAGAGCTTCAAAAAAATATCCGGGCAGGCTGATCGGCTGGCTTGTGATGATTTTCCTGATCGTTGTGATCGTGCCGGTGGGAGCTGTCATGTTTGTGATATCCGGACTATGGTCAGCGTTAGACCGCATATTGCTTAAATTTAACAGATAATCCCATCTTTTAACATCATTTAAAAAATCTTTGTTAAATCTTAAGATTTGCTTTCCAGATATCTTAAGAACAATAAAGTATGATAAAGTAGTTAAAAGTATCGAATCCTGCACACCGGCCCCGGCGTGCAGAATAGAGATGAGGAGGGTTATCTATGAAATATATTACATTTACAGTACCGTGTTATAACTCTGAAAACTATATGAGACGATGTATAGATTCTTTGCTGACAGGAGGAAGTGATGTTGAGATCATACTTATCAATGACGGATCTACTGACGGGACAGCACGGATCGCAGACGAATACCAGCTTGCATATCCGGACATTGTCCGTGCAGTGCATAAAGAAAACGGCGGGCACGGATCGGGAGTCAATAAAGGATTAGAACTGGCACGGGGAATCTACTATAAAGTGGTGGATTCTGACGACTGGCTGGATCCGGATGCATATAAGAAACTGCTTGCAAGAGTGAAAGACTTCTGTGGCGGCGGCCGTGCAGAGTTCGGAGAGGACCTGCCGGATCTCTTTGTTTGCAACTATGTTTATGATCATCTGGACGAGGGAAAGGCACGGAGCATGGATTATCGAAATGTTTTCCCGGTAGAGGAGATGTGCGGCTGGAATACCATCGGGCACTTCAGACCGTCACAGTATCTGATCATGCATTCATTAATGTTCCGTACAAATATATTGAGAAAGTCAGGAGTAAAGCTTCCGGAGCATACGTTTTACGTAGACAATCTTTTTTCCTATCAGCCTCTTCCTTATGTGGAGCGTATCTTTTATATGAATATCGACCTCTATCACTATTATCTGGGACGGGAGGATCAGTCGGTCAATGAGAAAGTGCTGATGAAGCGGATCGACCAGCAGATCCGTGTTACAGAGTTGGTGGCAGAATGCGTGGATCTGAATGAAGTTAAGAAAAAGTATCCGAAACTTGCTTCCTATATGAC
>DYCJ01000037.1:6571-11671 GCA_019418195.1 Clostridiales bacterium
TGTCAATCTCGTCTATCCATCTTCTGCTTATAAAGACGGCAGAGGCAGAGCAGAAAAGGCGTGATATGTGGGAGAGAATCAAGGCTCATAACGCTGCACTCTATTACAGGCTGCGATATTCGACTCTGAGCGGATTAACCTATCTACCGGGCAGGCTGGGGGGCAGACTTACGATAAGCGGATATCGTTTTGCAAGGAAGATTTATCAGTTCCAGTAAGGGATAAAAAGAGTACAAAGTACATATAAACGCGTTTACATGCGGATAAAATGGGAGAAAAAGTATGGCAGAGATTTATATAGCATTTGTGGATACGCCCGGCTTTTTTGCGGGGATCATCCGCAGAGTGATAAGACAGAAATACATTCATGTGGCACTGTCACTGGATCCGTATCTGGAAGAGACTTACAGTATCGGACGCAGGCATCCGTCGATTCCGCTCATTGCAGGATTTGAGAAAGAAGATAAATATAAAATACTCCGGGCATTTCCGGATGCCGATTACATGGTATGCAGTGTGAGGTGCACATCAGAACAGAAGAAGTATATTGAGAAGCAACTGAATAAGGCGATGGAGCAGCGTTTTCATTATCATTATGCGGTCGTCGGGCTGCCGTTTATTTTGATGAATATTCCATTCTACCAGAAGAATCATTACACCTGTTCCTCCTATCTGGCAAAGCTTTTGGAGGATGCCGGAGTATGTAAGTGGGACAAGCATTTTTCCCTGGTCACGCCTAAAGATTTTTATGAATACGAAGGCAAAAAGAAGATATTTGAAGGCAGCCTGTATGAATTTGCCATAAGAGGAAAGATACACACAGAAAGAAAGCGTATTCCGGCATTTTCGCTCATGCAGCCTGCCTATGCGGGAGCGGCATATATCATTAATTTTCTGAAGCGGGGTGTAAACTTATGAGTATGAAAAAGAGAGCGCTTCAGATCGCTCTGTTTCTGGCTGTTATGCTGCTGACATTCTATGCATTGTTCAGTGGAAGAGATTTATCCGAGATCGGACGCGCACTTATGGGCATGTCGTTCTGGTATTTGATCCCATCGATTGCGCTGGCAGTATTTTTTGTATGTGCAGAAGGATTTATGATCTGGTATCTGCTCCGGTCCATGAAAGCGCAGAAAGAAGGGTACAAAGCCAGTACGCTTCCAAGATGTATCCAGTATTCATTTATCGGTTTCTTTTATTCCGGTATTACACCATCAGCGACTGGCGGGCAGCCGGTTCAGCTCTATTACATGAATAAAGATGGAAACCGTGGCTCGGACAGTACGGTCGTTCTTATGACGGGGGCAGTGGCTTACAAATTCGTCCTTGTGGTTATGGGACTTGGTATCCTGCTCTTCTGGCTGAATCCGCTGCGGCAGGAGCTGGGAAATTATTTCCCGTTGTATTTATTAGGACTGGCACTCAATGTAATTCTGGTAATCCTTATTCTGGGAGTCATGCTTTTCCCGAAAGTGATCCTGAAGCTGGCGCTTTTGTTTGAGGGATTATTCATCCGGCTTAAGATCTGGAAGCCTTCGGAGAAAAGAGAAGAGAAGATCAATGGGTTTATCGACAGTTACCAGCAGGCGGTAACATGGCTGAAAGACCACAAAGGCAGCCTTCTGGTCGTGATCTTTGTAACATTTCTGCAGAGATGCAGCGTGTTCGTACTGACCTATATGGTCTATCTGGGATTCGGTCTTCAGGGCTCCGGCGCAATGAAAGTGATATTGCTTCAGGCAGCCGTATATATTGCGGTGGATATGCTGCCCCTGCCCGGTGCCCAGGGAATTACGGAGCTTATGTATCAGGCAGTGTTCGTCCATGTGTTTACAGGAGCATACCTGATTCCGTCCATGCTTGTCAGCAGAGGGATAAATTTCTACTTTCTTCTGATCGTAAGTCTGGCGATCGTTCTTATAAACCGGTTTGTATTTGACAGAAGAAAGACAGTAAAGACAGTCCGCGCGTGATGCGGGCTGTTTTTCTGTCCAAAGGAAATAAAAAAAGAGCATTGATCTGATAGAGAGCCATCTGGATGAAAACATGGACCTGCATACGATAGCCGGTGATTTCAATTATTCTAAATATTATCTTCACCGTATGTTTACCGCAGCAGCCGGCATACCGCTGCATGAATATGCAGTCAGACGGAGATTGACGGAAGCTGCGAGAACGCTTGTATCGTCTGATGTACCGGTAATCGAAGCGGCAGCACGATATGGATATGGAACGCAGCAGTCATTTGCGGCGGCGTTTCGCGATATGTATAAGATGACGCCCGGGGAGTGCAGGAAAAGACGGATCTTCTATCCGCTTCAGCATCGGATCAGCTCGCGCTGGCTGTCAGAAGATACAGGAATATATCATGAAAAAGTCAGATACGCAGTGAAGGAAGATATCTCATTCTGTTATGCGTGAAGCTGCCGGCACCAGTGCATCGCAGTCCGGTTAATAGTTCGTCTGTCAGTACAATCCGGAAATCCTGCAGGCTGATATTCCAGGAAGTGGGAGAGGGCTTCAGGTATGCGCTTTCCTGTAAAAAACTGAAAAGATTTTTGATTTTTTATGGCATGTTTACGTTCCTTTGTGTGCCCTCGGGATTCATGGCGGGACTGTTCGTAAACCGGGTATACGGTGAAGCCTATTGGTATCTGACTGCGGTGGAAGCAGCGGGATTTGCCGGGATGCTGACGGGCAGTATTTTCATGAGTATACATGGCAGCTTAGCGGAACAGAAGGAAATGCTGTTTTGTGGCTTGCTGATGTTTGGCATTACCGGCGTGACGATGGGGATGGCCAGAAATTTCCTGCTTTATCTTGTCCTGATGATCGGATTCGGAGTGGCGATGACAGTCGTACAGACGCAAGTGACGGCAACTGTACAGAGACTGAGCAGAGAAGATATGCAGGGAAGAACGGTCGGACTCTTGAGCTCCATGTATTATGGCGCCATGCCTCTTGGAATGGCGGTCTTTGGGTCTGTGGCAGACTGGTTCCCTATGCAGGGGATTATGGTTGGGGCGGGGATTGCAGTCATATGCTGCGGTCTGATGCTGATACGGGAATGATAGAATAATGTAATTATCTTGACAAAATACTCCTTACTGATATAATATTACGAATGTAATATAATGGCGCACATAATTAACATGGGGCATAATATGGGAAAAAAGGTTCAAAGGATATTCTTAATTATATTTGCAGCGCTTTTATGCTGCTTTTCTGCCGGATGCAGTCATAAAAACAATGCGACAGAAGAATTGTCCGAAGCAGAAATTTATGAACGAGGATATAATCTTCCGATTGACAGTGCAGAACAGGAAGAGGCGGAGCAGGACTGCGCGGAAATGATGGAGGCGATTTGCGACATCTATGAAGAAGCAGATAAGGGAACTTCCATCAATGCCGTGATCTCGCAGGAGACAGCGATAAAAATGCAGCAGATTATAGCTGAAAAAGACGTGCCGGCTGCGGTCAGTGGATTCGACGTGGATATGATGAACTACGATGCAATGGAAGACTTTCTGGATGAGGCGTCATCAGGAAATCAGTCGGAGATTATCTTATACAGGATACACACGGATGGCACGGTTTCCAGAGAGAAGTTTACGTTTGACGGGGAAGATATGTATTCGCTCTATACAAAAGGCAGGTGGACAGATGATATGGAGCCTGCTTTCAGCGTCAACAGCCGTTCCCGGATGAGTCAGTGGAAGTATACGGAAAAAGGGTGGTTCATTTTCGAATATTGTACCGCGCAGCCGCCGGAACTTACAGAGGTCGTCGATGCATATGAGATGATACGGGTAAAGCCGAAAACGAGTGAATACAGAGAAATGGAAGAAAAATATCTCGATATTATCGGATATCAGGGAAATAACCTTCTGTGTTCCGAATGGTCGGAAGATCAGATTGAGGGATTGGATTTTAACGGCCTGTATGAATACTTTTACATGGAAGAATATGGGAGAGAGATAGATACGGAAAAATGTGCCGGGGGTATCCCGCAGGAAGAGTTTGAAAGCCTGATGACAAAATATCTGCCGGTGACAGCAGAGCAGCTCAGGGAATATGCTTCTTATGATCCTGAAAGCGAAACATATGACTGGGTTATGCTGGGAGTAGGAAATTATGCCCCGAACGCTTTTTGGATCTCTGTGCCTGAAGTGACAGGGATCAGAGAAAATGAGGATGGAAGCGTAACACTGACAGTGGATGTAGTATGTGAGAAAAAGGGAAATGATGACTTTTATACACATGAAGTCACTCTGCGCATTTTGGACGATGGAAAAGCGATGTATCTGTCCAATCACATTTTAGATGACAGACCGGGAATGATCCCGGATTATCAGTACCGGTGTGGGTGACATAGATCCGGGGAATTCAGTAAAACGAGTTTCCCGGTCTTTTCTTACATTTTTGTAAGCTGAAGAATTTTGGAGGCAGAGCGTGGTATAATGATTGCGCAAAGCACAATCCGAAGTGATACGATCGCTTCGCGGTGGAGGGATTATTCTGTATATCGGCAAGGAGGATTCATATGAGCCGGCTGCTTTTATTAGAAGATGACTTGAGCCTGATCGACGGGCTGAAATATTCACTGGAGAAAAATGGGTTTGAGCTGGATGTTGTGCGTTCTGTCAGGGTGGCAAGAGAAAGACTGCGTGAAAGACACGGATATGATCTGCTCCTGTTGGACGTGACGCTGCCGGATGGCACCGGATTCATGATCTGTGATGAAGTGAGGGCGGCAGGGGATATGACGCCGATCATATTCCTGACTGCCGCGGACGAGGAGACGAGTATCATTCGTGGTCTTGACAGTGGCGGAGACGACTATATTACAAAGCCTTTCAAACTGGGAGAACTGTGTTCCAGGATCCGGGCACTCCTCAGAAGGAGCACACTGCAGAGTTCCTCTGATACAGGTGTAATATGCTCCGGCCCGGTTATGATCGACCAGACGGCGGCGAAAGCATATCTGTCAGGAAAGTATCTTGATTTTACCGGTGCGGAATATCGTCTTTTGAGCCTGCTGATCCGGCATGGCGGGCAGGCACTGACCAGAAAATTTATTCTGGATGAGCTGTGGGATGG
>DYCJ01000037.1:11681-12004 GCA_019418195.1 Clostridiales bacterium
ACAGGGAAATTTCGTGGACGACAATACGTTATCCGTCTATATCCGCCGTCTGAGGGAGAAGATTGAGGAACAGCCTTCACGTCCGGAGCACCTTTTGACCGTGAGGGGGATGGGATACCGCTGGGAGGGTGAGCAATGAAACTGATGTATGATAAAGAAAACTGCATATATCTGATTTTGATCGGACTGTTCTGTCTGGCGCTTGTGGTATCCTGCCTGCTTGTAGGAATCCTGCAAGGCCCGGTTGTAAGGAACAGTCTTTTTGAATGGGAGAAAACGACAGCATCGTCACTTTTGGAGCAGGGAGTGGATGCAGGTACGAT
>DYCJ01000037.1:12014-15405 GCA_019418195.1 Clostridiales bacterium
GATCGGTCGCACTGAGGAAAATATGTCGCTCCTGTTCCCGGAGGTCAGAATAGCCGTGCTGCGAACAGGTGTAGGATGTCTTACTTTCGGAATGATAATGTCGGCGTTGCTCATCCTGACTTCCGTAATCTTTCTCATGAAACGGGAAAAAACCTATGAAAATGCAGCACAAAAAATCGAACGATATGCTGCAGGCGATTTCAGTGAACGGCTAACTAAGGGAGGAACAGGCGGGCTGGATCATCTTTTTGTAAAAGTGGATCAGCTTGCCACTGCACTGAGAGCGAAGAGTGAAGGGGAGTCAAAAGCAAAGGATTTCCTGAAAGACACGATAACTGATATTTCCCATCAGCTCAAGACACCTCTTGCCGCATTGAATATGTATATAGAGATTATAAATGAGGAACCGGATCATCCGGAGACTGTGAAGAACTTTACAGGTAAAGCTCTCTCCTCACTGGAGCGCATGGAGCGGCTGATTTATCTTCTCCTGAGAGTGATGCGGCTGGATGCCGGAAGCGTTACGTTCACTCCGCAGCCTGTGAACATCAGAGAGCTGGCAAAGACGGCGGCAGCCGATCTGGAAGTAAGGGCGGAGTCTGAGAGAAAACAGATTATATTTGACGGGAACCGGGAGTCTGTGCTGTACTGTGATGCGGAATGGACGGCAGAGGCGCTGTCCAACCTGATCAAAAACGGACTGGATCATACCGGAGCCGGTGGAATCGTAAAAGTATCATGGCAGCGCTCTCCTGCAATGACAAGGATTTGTGTGGAAGATAACGGAAGCGGGATACTGCCGGAAGATATTCACCATATTTTCAAGCGCTTTTATCGCAGTCAAACATCCGAGGATTCTCAGGGAGTCGGTCTCGGCCTGCCTCTTGCCCGGTCGATCATCGAAGGACAGGGCGGAACTTTGTCTGTTGAGAGTATCCCGGGAGAGGGAACTGTATTTACTGCCTCTTTTCTGACGACAGAGAATATTTGGGAGAAGATGACAAAACTGTAAGGAAAAGGCGGGCTCAGATTCATCTTGCTGTAAGGGAGAAATGCTATTCTATAACCAGAAAAGGAGGAGAATAGCCATGGAAATATTAAAAGTAGAACATCTCAGTAAAACATACGGAACAGGAGAGACAAGGGTGGAAGCGTTAAAAGACGTGTCATTTTCTCTCCAAAAAGGAGAATTTGCCGCCGTGGTCGGTGAATCTGGGTCTGGGAAAAGTACGATGCTCAATTGTGTAGGCGGACTGGATACGCCGACTTCCGGGAAGATCTATCTGGACGGTCAGGATCTGTTTGCCATGAAGGAGAGCAGAAGGACAATATTTCGCAGGCAGAATATCGGTTTTGTATTCCAGTCGTTTCAGCTTGTGCCGGAACTTGATGTAGAGCAGAATATTATTTTCCCGCTGCTTTTGGACTATCAGAAGCCGGATCAGAGGAAAGTGGAAGAGGTACTTGAGGTGCTGGGCCTCATGGAGCGCCGGCATCATCTCCCCGGACAGCTCTCCGGCGGACAACAGCAGAGAGTGGCGATAGGACGGGCGCTGATCATGCATCCTATGCTCGTGCTCGCTGACGAACCGACGGGGAATCTTGACTCAAAGAACAGCAGAGATGTGCTGGATCTGCTTATGAAAGCATCCCGTTATTACCAGCAGACAATCCTTATGATCACCCACAACGAACAGCTTGCTTCCGGTGTGGACCGGGTACTCCGGGTACAGGACGGACGGCTGACTGATCTGGGAGGTGTCCGGGAATGAAACATTATCTTGATCTGGTAAAAATATCGGCGAAAAAGAGAAAGAGACAAAGCAGGATGACAAGGATATGCATTGTTCTGGCAGTATTCCTTGTGTCTTCTATCTTCGGCATGGCGGACATGGAGATCCAGAGCCAGATGTATCAGGCAATACAGTCTGACGGCTCCTGGCACGCTGCATTTGCCGGGCTCAATGAAGAAGAGATACAGCTGATCCGGTCGAGAGCAGAGGTGGATATGGCGTCCCGCTATGCAGCAACGAATTACAGGCTGGACGAGGGATATACGATCGGAGGCAAAGAGACAGTAATCTGTGGGTTTGACAAGACCATGGCAGAATTGATGCCTGATGCCAAGATTGATGACGGAGAATTTCCGTCCGGAAGAAATGAAGCGGCGGTGACTAAAAGTGTCCGGACACAGATGAATCTTGAAAAAGGAGATACATTGACACTTCACACTTCTTCCGGAACAGCTCTGGAATTCACGGTCACCGGATTCTGCGATGACACATCCATGCTCACCAGTCAGGACGCGTTCGGGATCTTTGTGAATACGGATACCTATGAAACATATTTCATGGATGACACGCTGGATGAGGATTTCCAGCTTTATGTAAAGTTTTTGACATTCTGTAACATCCAGAGAACGATCAGCGATATCAGGGAACAGTTTCATCTTGACGAGGCATCGGTCGGACAGAACACAAAAGTGCTGGCTCTGATGTTTCAGACAAACGATCCTTATATGATCCAGTTTTATTTTGTGCGGCGATTCTTGCAGTTCTTGTATCAGTAGCGGGAATCCTGATGATTTCCAGTAGCTTGAACAGCAATGTGGCCCGGCGGACAAAATTTTTCGGTATGCTCCGGTGTCTCGGTGCAGACCAGAAACAGGTCCGGCGGTTTGTAAGAAGAGAGGCTCTCGGGTGGTGCAAAAGCGCGATTCCGGCAGGACTGATCTTAAGTGTGATTGTTGTATGGGGGCTCTGCGCCATACTGCGTTTTTTAAGCCCTACGTATTTCGCGGGAATGCCTGTGGCCGGTATCAGCTGGATCGGCCTTGCAGCAGGCGCGCTGATAGGCTTTGTTACGGTACTTCTGGCAGCACATTCTCCGGCAAAGAAGGCGTCGGCGGTGTCTCCCCTGACCGCGGTTTCAGGAAACGCCGGCACGGTCAGGGCTGTGAGAAAAGCGGCAAATACCCGGCTCTTCCACATAGAGACTGCATTGGGCATCCATCATGCCGCAGGCAGCCGGAAGAACTTTATTCTTATGGCAGGATCATTTGCGTTTAGCATCATTCTGTTCCTGAGTTTCAGTCCGTCGATCGACTTTATGAACCATGCGCTGAAACCGCTGCAGCCGTCGGCCCCTGATCTCTCCATTGAGGCTGCGGACAATGGCAATAGCATTTCAAGAGAACTTGCCGATACTCTGAAAGAAAATCCGGTAGTAAAAAGAGTGTACGGCAGGAGCTATTACGGTGATATACCGGTAGAAGTTTCCGAAGGATCATTTAGCGCTTATCTTGTCTCCTACGAGGAAGAACAGTTCCGGTGGGCGGAAGATGATCTGATGAACGGCTCTTTTACAGAGGCTGTAAATGGAAACGGAGTGC
>DYCJ01000037.1:15424-16023 GCA_019418195.1 Clostridiales bacterium
ACAGATGACTCTGGAGCTGACCGGAGGGAAAGAGAAAGTAGAGATATGCGGAACGCTTTCCGAAAGCATGTTTAATGTGCCGGACGGATCAGTAGTTTTCATCTGTTCAGAGGATTTGTTTACGAAACTGACAGGGATAGACGGGTATTCGGCAGTCGATGTGCAGTTTACTACAGAAGTCACGGACCGGGATGTGGAGGAGATCCGCGCCCTGGCGGGAGAAGGAGTCTCCATCGAGGACTACAGGACGGGAAACAGCGAAGTAAGGGGAGCTTATTATTCATTTGCCCTGTTCCTCTATGGATTTCTCGCGGTGATCGCCCTGATCTCCATCTTTAATATTATCAACAGCATTGCAATGAGCGTCTCGGCAAGAATGAACGAATACGGAGCCATGCGTGCAATCGGCATGAGTACAGCCCAGATGGTGCGGATGGTGGCGGCGGAGACCGCATCCTATGTATTCTGGGGGATCGCGGCAGGATGCGCGGCAGGTCTGCCGTTCAATTATAAGATTTACGATATGCTGGTCACGTCCAAATGGGGAGACGGATGGTATTTCCCGACAACAGCGGTGGCTGTGATCATCGGAGTTATGA
>DYCJ01000038.1:0-1506 GCA_019418195.1 Clostridiales bacterium
GTTCGGACTCATTGTATGGAATCGTCTTCCGGAACAGATTGCCACACACTGGGGCGCAGACGGACAGGCGGACGGATACTCTGGAAAAACATTTGCCGTATTCGGCATGCCATGTATCCTTGCCGTACTGCAGCTGTTTGTCTCATTTATCACCCTTAATGACCCTAAGCGGCGTAATATCCACAAAAAACCGCTCACACTGGTACTCTGGGTCATTCCGGTCATGTCGCTTATCGTAAATGTCATTACTTACGGGGTCGCCCTTGGCATGGAAATAAATGTAGGAATCATCGTCTCCATACTTATCGGTATCCTGTTCGTCATCTTAGGCAACTATATGCCGAAACTGCAGCAGAACTTTACTGTCGGCATCCGGGTACCCTGGACGCTGAACAGTACAGAGAACTGGAACCGCACCCACAGGCTGGGCGGAAAAATGTTTATACTCGGAGGATTTCTCCTGATCATCACAGGCTTTCTCGGCAGCGTAATGGGCGATTACGGAACCCTCGCCGCGCTCATCGTGATCGTAGTGATCTGCGCGGGAGTGCCGGCAGTGTATTCGTTCTGGCTATTCAAAAGAGGGGTATAAATTCCGGATTCATCTGACTGAGAAAGAGTCCGCCGGATCTTTTTCGACTAAGATTCCTTTTCTATCGATAAGCGGAAAAGATTCTGTAAATAATTGTTAAGCTATCAATCGTTACGATGAGGCTCCGATCTCTTCTGGTTTGTATGAGGATTTATCGTACTGGCTTATGGATGAGAAAGCGCAGAAAAGCAGGCAGATACAGCCGATCTGATGCACATTCCGCGGGCAGAGAACGATTGATTCAGGCGACTTTGGAAGAATATTAGAGGAACTTAAAAGCAGGACGATTGCGTTAATCGATCAAACGGAGGTGTCTGACCTTTGGGAGTTCTCCGTTTGATCGATTTGTATTTAGCCTTCGTCCCGCTTTGCTAGTTTCTCTTATATTCTGTAACCGGAGCCAGAATCAATCTTTCTCCGTCCGCGGATAAGCGAGTTAACTGTGCTGTATCCATCTGTTTTGTGGTCCTTTTTAATTATGAGACTGTACGATAAATCCGAATTGAACTTTAAACTATTCCAGCACAACAATCTGCTCCTCATAGGATCCGATATACACGCTGCCCGGAATGCGGTTCTCACGGGGCGGCTCGTAGTAAAACCGAATCTTCTGTCCCTCTTCATAATATTCTCCAGGTTCGGGAAGCGTCCATGCCACCTTAAGAGTAATCTCCGTCTTACCGATATTCTCCAGTTCCGCCATCACCACCATATAGCACGGATTTTCGTTTTCTATCGACAGGATCTCCCCCTCTGCCGAAACAAAATTCAGCCGGCTGTTGTTGGAATTGGGATTTTCCTTCCCAAGCACCTCAGCGCTCCAAGCCGGAAGAGGCCGCTCATCTTCATCCGTTGCGAAATAGTGAAAGGCGAGGACATCTCCCTCTTCGAACCCCACACACTCAGTATCCGGA
>DYCJ01000038.1:1516-12215 GCA_019418195.1 Clostridiales bacterium
AAATTCCAGATCCAGCTGCTCATCCTCGAGATAATGAAGTACCCTTTTATACTCATAATTATAATCTTCATCCTCTCCATGGATCCGCACGGTAACAATCCCGTTCGCCAGATCCATCTCCTGGATCGTCCCAAGCGTCGTATACTGAATAGTCCCGAAATCTCCGCTTGTATTTGCATCTCTCTGCTTT
Source organism: Clostridiales bacterium (assembly GCA_019418195.1). GTDB lineage: Bacteria > Bacillota > Clostridia > Lachnospirales > Lachnospiraceae > Mediterraneibacter. The sequence continues at coordinate 1,707 of DYCJ01000038.1, forward strand.
ACCGCAAACAGGAACAGGGCAATGATCAATGCGGCAAAAGCAATGATTCCCGCAAGTGTGAGTAACCGTTTTTTCTTAATGCTCATAGACCTCCCCTTTACGTATATCCTGTTATACATATCATTTTCCTAATAATAGCATTTGCGCGGGTGTATGTCAGCATATAGGATGAAATTCGTATTTATCTGAGAGACATTTCTCAGTAAAATATCCGAAAATCCAATTGGAAGTCTCTCCCCGATAATCACGAAATTTACAGAAACCGGTTAAAAGGGTAAACTTTATCGATTACGTACCCATTTCAACCGGTTTCTTTGATTTTTAATTTTGTCGGAGTGTCTGCCGAATTCGATGAAGCAGAAAAGGACGGAGATGAGGTGTAGGAAGACTTAAAAGAGAGGACCGGTATGTGAGAAAGGCGACTTCGAAATAATCTGCTAGAAAAAATTAAGGGTTTAGAAGCTGATGTTAAGCCGCAAAATGGATTGTTTGAGCTAAAGACCCTGAAGCATATGCCGGTCCTCTCAAAAAAGTATTTCCATGCCTCATCTCCGTCCGTTTTCGGACCTTATATCATTGGCATTCAGTACGGAAAATACGAATCTATCTTCCGTACAGTTCTGTCACTCTTGCGATCTCTTTCACTGTCGCTTTATCGAACTGTCCTTTCTTCATCCGCCATACCCAGTTGCCGCCGAGTGTGGACGGGATGTTGATGCGGGCTTCGCTGCCGAGATTTAAGTAATCCTGCATCGGGATCACGCACAGATCCGCGACACTGCTCATCGCCATAGCGATAAAGTCTTTTGTCAGCGTATCCTCGTCAAGTCTTTCTTTGCACATATATTCTTTGGCAAAATCTCTGGCGTTTTTTCCGACTTCGTGGTACCAGCCTCTTGTCGTATCATTGTCATGAGTACCCGTGTAAACTACACAGTTCGTCGGATAAGTATGGGGCAGATAGTTGGATGATTCTCGTGCATCAAATGCAAACTGGAGTACCTTCATCCCCGGGAAACCGCTGTCTTTTAAAAGCTGGAGCACGCTGGGTGTAAGGAATCCCAGATCTTCCGCGATGATCGCCGGTCTTCCGAGTTTTGCCTCAATGGCGCGGAACAGATCCATTCCCGGTCCCGGCATCCATTTACCGTTTACGGCTGTATCCTCGCCGTACGGAATTGAATAATATTCGTCAAAGCCGCGGAAGTGGTCGATGCGAACCACATCATAAAGCTTAAAGCAGTATTCAATCCTTTTGATCCACCACTCATAACCGGTCTTCTTGTGATACTCCCAGTCATACAGCGGGTTGCCCCAGAGCTGTCCTGTCGCGGAAAATGCATCCGGCGGGCATCCTGCCACTCCGGTCGGTTCGTTATTCTCATCAAACTGGAACATCTCGGGCGCCGCCCATGTATCCGCACTGTCAAACGCCACATAGATCGGGATATCTCCGATGATCTGAATGCCTTTCTCATTTGCGTAGGCATGAAGTTTCTTCCACTGCTTATCAAATTCATACTGCTGGAACTTGTAGAATCCGATTTCTTCTGCCAGTTCTTCTCTCGCAGCGTCAAGAGCTGCTTCCTCTCTGTTCTTGAGAGGCGCTTCCCACTCGCTCCAGCTCACGCCGCCGTTATTATCTTTTACTGCCATATACAGACTGTAGTCATCCAGCCAGAAGGCCTGCTCCGTGACGAATGCCACATAGTCCTCGCTGCTCTCACCGCCGTTTTCACAGAAACGGTCGTAAGCTTTTTTCAGCGCCTTGAATCTGGAATTGTAGATTTTCTCATAGTCGATGCACTCTGCCTGATCGCCGAAATCATACGCTTTGCACTCTTTTTTCGTCAGAAGTCCTTCTCTGATGAGAGTCTTTAAATCGATAAAATAAGGATTTCCCGCGAACGTGGAGAAAGACTGGTACGGGGAATCCCCGTAACCAGTCGGTCCAAGCGGAAGTATCTGCCAGTAGCTCTGGCCCGCCTCTTTTAACATATCCACGAATTTATACGCATCCTTTGAGAAACATCCGATCCCGTACTTTGACGGAAGGGAAAATATCGGTAATAAGATTCCGCTTGCTCTTTTCATTTTTTCCTCCTTATAATCCCCAGATATCTCTGTTGTACTCTTCGATCGTACGGTCGGATGAGAAGAAGCCTGCTTTCGCAATATTGACCAGTGCCATCTTTGCCCATGCCTTTCTGTCAGCATATGCCGCAAGAGCTTTCTCTTTTGTTTCTTTGTATGAATCAAAGTCCAGAAGAGTCATGAACCAGTCTTTGTTGATCAGCTCATTCTGAAGACGTGTCAGGTTCTCCTCGCAGCCGACTTTGAGCATCTCATCGCTTGTGATAAAATCAATCGCAGCTTTGATCGCTTCGTTGTTCTCATAGTAATCTTTCGCAACATAGTCAGCCTTTGCATAATGCTCGATCACTTCGTCGCTGGATGCGCCGAATACAAAGATATTGTCGTCGCCTACAGCCTCGTGGATCTCTACATTTGCTCCGTCCTCTGTTCCCAGAGTTACGGCGCCGTTAAGCATGAACTTCATATTTCCCGTTCCGCTGGCCTCTTTGGACGCAAGGGAAATCTGCTCAGAAATATCGCATGCCGGGATCAGCTTGCCGGCTTTTGTCACGTTGTAGTTCTCTACCATGACAACTCTCTGATATTTGTTTACCTCAGGATCATTGTTGATGATCTCCTGCAGGCAGAGGATCAGATGAATGATATCTTTCGCGATCACGTAAGCCGGAGCTGCCTTTGCGCCGAAGATTGCTGTCACCGGAGCTGCCGGGATCTTTCCGGCTTTGATCTCCAGATATTTATCGATGATATACAGTGCGTTGAGCTGCTGACGTTTGTACTCGTGGAGACGTTTTACCTGGATATCGAAGATCGTATCCGGGCTCACTTCCAGCCCCTGAGTCTCGCGCAGGTAAGCGCAGAGATCTTCTTTATTCTTATGTTTGATCTCAAGCAGCTTCTCAAGAACTTTATCGTCATCTTTGTATGCAAGAAGTTTCTCAAGCTCTGCGGCATCTTTCTTATAGCCCTCTCCGATCGTCTCGTCCAGCAGAGCGGTCAGACGCGGATTGCAGTGGATGAGCCAGCGGCGGAATGTGATACCGTTTGTCTTGTTGTTGAACTTCTCCGGATAAATCTTGTAGAAGTTGTTCAGCTCAGAGTTCTTGAGGATCTCTGTGTGCAAAGCAGCAACGCCGTTTACGCTGAATCCGTAATGGATATCGATGTGTGCCATATGCACTGTGTCGTTGCGGTCGATAATTGCAACGCTCTCATCTTCATATTTTCTTCTTACTTTATCATCAAGCACCTCGATGATCGGCATAAGCTGCGGAACAACTTTCTTCAGATAATTTACCGGCCATTTCTCAAGCGCCTCGGCAAGGATCGTGTGGTTCGTATATGCGCATGTTCTGGATACAATGTCAATAGCATCGTCCATGTCCATGCCTCTCTCCATGAGCAGACGGATCAGTTCCGGAATTACCATAGTCGGGTGAGTGTCATTGATCTGGATCACGGCATAATCCGGCAGATCATAAAGATTGCTTCCTTTTGCCGTGCACTCGTCAAGGATAAGCTGTGCTCCCGCGCTTACCATAAGGTACTGCTGATAGATACGGAGCAGTCTTCCCTGTTCGTCACTGTCGTCCGGATAGAGGAACAGCGTGAGGTTCTTCTCTATATCGTTTTTGTCGAAATCAATTCCATCTTCAACAATAGATTCGTCAACAGAATCGATATCGAAGAGATGAAGTTTATTTGTCTTATTGTTATATCCTGTCACTTCAATGTCATACATTCTCGCATTGACATTCAGTCCTTTGAACTGTACCGGATATACCGTGTCAGTCTTCTTAAGCCATGACTTCTCCTCGATCCACGGGTTCGGAGTCTCTTTCTGCAGATGATCTTCAAACTCCTGCTTAAACAGGCCGAGATGGTAGTTCAGACCGATTCCGTCACCTGCCAGTCCGAGTGTTGCGATAGAATCAAGGAAACATGCCGCAAGACGTCCGAGTCCGCCGTTTCCGAGTGACGGCTCCGGCTCTGCCTCTTCGATCTCGCAGATGTCCTTTCCGTTCTTCTCGAGCATCTCTTTTACTTCCTGATAAATACCGAGATTGATCATGTTGTTAGAGAGCAGTTTTCCGATCAGGAACTCTGCTGAAATGTAATAAAGCTTCTTCTTGCTGTCTGTACGCTCTTTCTCTGCTGCCATCTCCTGTACAACAGTGAGGAGCCCGTCATAGATTTCTTTGTTGGAAGCCTGTGCGACCGGCTTGCCAAGGTACGCTTCTACCTTTTCCTGAATGTTCATGATAGTAGTTCTCCTTTCAGAAAAGAATCCATATGTCTTATCTCTATGATTCGCATTATAATACCAATTCAAACGGATTTCTTGCAATATACTTTCCTTTTATTGTACAATACTATCATCACGAGCAAAGCAGCGGCGGAAGCCGCAGTTAGCACGATAGTGCGGCTTTGCGAATGGCGCGGGCTGAACTGTGGCCTGCCAACGCGGCTTTGCGAATGACGCGGGCCGGACTATTACATTATCATTAAAAGAGGACTGCCATGAATCTGAACGAATACCAGAATTATCGTGAGACTAAATCGCACACAACAGCGGAATTCCCGTACAATACATATCTCTGTTCAATCCCAAAAGATTTTCCGCAAGTTCCTTTGCACTGGCATGCAGAGCTTGAACTGATCGTTATTAAAAAAGGGCGGGGTATCGTTTCCGTTGATCTCGAAAAACGTTCTGTCACCTCAGGGGATATCATTCTCATCTGCCCCGGACAGCTCCATTCCATCGAGCAGGATCAGGAATATTTAATGGAGTACGAAAATATCATAATGAAGCCGGATCTTCTCATATCCGGAGAAAACGACCTGTGCGCTGTCCGATTTATTTATCCGTTTATCAACGGTGAAATTCCGTCAGATACATACCTGACCCCCGCTGTTTCCTATTATAAAGAAGTCTCCGAATGCATCCGCCAGATCGACCTGCTGTGTGACACCAAAACAGAAGGGTACCAGCTTGCAGTCAAAGGACTCCTGTTTCAGTTCTTCTTTCTGCTTATTTCCAACCGGCAGAAAAAAGAGACCACGTCCGTATCCCGGACGAAGTCTCTTGAAAAAATGAAAACCATATTGAAGTATGTAGAAGAGCACTATGACGAGCACATCACTATCGATGACATGGCGGCTCTCACCTATTACAGCAAATCCCACTTTATGAAATTTTTCAAACAGCATATGGGGACAGGATTTATCGATTATCTAAACGATTACCGCCTGACGATGGCGGAACGGCTATTGAAGTCTTCCGACAGCTCTGTCCTGGAGATTGCGGAAAAGAGCGGATTCGACAACCTGTCATATTTCAACCGTATTTTCAAGCGGAAGTATGGTACGTCTCCAGGGCGGTGGCGGACGCAGGTATAAACAATTCTATTTCCCAAATCCGCAGTTTGGATATGTACACACCTCGCAATTCAGACACAGTCCGCCCTCACCCAGGACACTGAAATCCTCCGCACACAGATGCTCTCCTGCCACGATACGCGGCAGCACGAGATCGAAGATCGTACGTTTTGAGTACATAACGCATCCGGGCAGTCCCATGACCGGGATATCCTGCCTGCTGCCGGCTCCCGGATTCCGGTCATCTGCACCGGCGTCCTCCCGCTTTTTATACGCCAGCATGAACATGGCGCCGGGCAGGACAGGCGCTCCATAAGTGACCACCTCATCCGCCGCATTGCGGATAGCAAGAGGTGTCCTGTCATCCGGGTCCACACTCATACCTCCGGTACAGACGACCATGTCCGCTCCTTTATCGATCCAGTTATTGATGGCGGCTGTCGTCATCTCTGCATCGTCATCGCACACAACATGACCCAGTACTTCAACACCGCATTCTTCCAGCTTTTCCTTTACTACAGGGGTAAACCGGTCTTTGATCCGCCCGCGGTAGACTTCGCTTCCTGTCGCGATGATCCCGGCCTTCATCTTACGGAACGGAAGGATCTGGAAAACAGGTTCAGTACCGCAGATTTCTTTCACCCGGTTCATCTTCTCCTCTTCGATCACAAGAGGGACTACGCGCATACCCACGATCTTATCGCCCTTTTTCACCGGGAAGTTCCCGTGTCTGGAAGCAAGCACCATCTGCCCCATGGCATTCACTGCATTTAACTTTTCTCTGTCGATCTTTAAGAGTCCGTCCTCTTCTGCGGTCAGTTCGATCTTGCCTTCCTTTGCCTCCGATGCCTTCATGTACTCGCCCTGACATACCTGACGCAGCACTTCGGCCGCGTCATTTTCATGGAGCATTCCTTCCTGTTTTTCCCACACGTACAGATGCTCTTTCCCGACAGAAAGCAGGACCGGGATATCCTCTTCCGTAACCACATGTCCTTTCCGGAATACCGCATCCTTCACCACGCCCGGGATGATCTGTGTAATGTCATGGCAGAGCACACTGCCAACTGCATCTTCTGTCCTGATCAATTTCATGATCTGCCGCCTCCTGTTTTATTCATATTAATTCTTTTCACAACTCATCGAGTTCCTTCATCCAGACTGCCGCGCACGCGTCGCTCGGCATTCTCCAGTCTCCTCTCGGGGAAAGTGCCACCGTACCAATTTTCGGTCCATCCGGAAGACAGGAACGTTTAAACTGCTGGGAGAAAAATCTCCGGCAGAATGTCTTCAGCCATTTCAGGATCGTCTCTTTGTCATAGTCTCCTTCAAATGTCATCTCCGCCAGCCGGAAGATCTTCGCAGGCTCGTATCCGAAACGGAGCATATAGTACAGGAAGAAATCATGAAGTTCGTATGGTCCCACAAGATCTTCTGTCTTTTGGGCGATGTCGCCGTCTTTCGGCGGAAGGAGTTCCGGGCTCACAGGCGTATCAAGAACGTCATAAAGCACTCTGCGCAGCTCCTCATCCGGCGTCTCGTCAGCCGCATATTTGACAAGGTGGCGTACCAGCGTCTTCGGCACGGATGCGTTTACGCCGTACATGGACATATGATCGCCGTTGTAGGTGGCCCAGCCCAGCGCCAGCTCGGACATATCTCCCGTACCGATGACCATGCCGCCCGTCCGGTTGGCGATATCCATGAGCACCTGGGTGCGTTCCCTCGCCTGGGAATTCTCGTAAGTCACGTCATGGTTTTCCGGATTCTGTCCGATATCCCTGAAGTGGATGTTCACTGCATCAGCGATCGGCACTTCCTTCAGCGCAGCGCCTGTCTTTCTCGTCATCTCACAGGCATTGTTGTACGTCCGGTCTGTCGTCCCGAAACATGGCATCGTCACCGCGATAATGTCTTTCTTGTCGCGGCCGAGCATATCAAATGCTTTCGCTGTCACAAGAAGTGCAAGCGTAGAATCAAGACCGCCTGAGATTCCCACGACAGCGGTTCTGGAATTGGTGTGCGCCAGACGTTTCTTCAATCCCATGGCCTGGATCGTCAGTATCTCCTCGCACCTCTGTGCCCTCACCCTTTCATCCGAAGGAACGAACGGCCTCTTCGGGAATGTCCTGGTGAGTGCTGTTTCCTCATTTTTGATATGGAACGGAATCCGGATCAGAGTCTGTCCTGCGACAGCCTTAAAGGTCGTATTTTTTCTTCTTTCACTGACGATCCTCTGGATATCCAGTTCTGAATAGATAATCTCATTATGATACCGCTCTGCCTGTTTTAAGATCGCACCGTTCTCCGCGATGATATTGTGCCCGCCGAAGACCAAGTCCGTCGTAGATTCACCCTCGCCGGCATTTGCGTAGATATACCCTGCGATCAGGCGGGCTGACTGTCCCGAGATCAATTCTCTGCGGTACGTGTCTTTTCCGATTGTCTCGTCGCTGGCAGAACAGTTTACGATCACGGTCGCGCCCTCCAGCGCTGCCCTGATGCTCGGCGGGATAGGCGACCAGACGTCTTCACAGATTTCTGCGGACACGATCAGGTCCTCCATCTCCTCCTCTGTAAATAAAAGCTGCGGGCCAAAAGGCACCCGCTGCCCGTCAAAGCAGATGTATCCTGCTGTGTCCGGCCCGGGTGTGAACTGACGCATCTCGTAGAATTCCGCATAATTCGGGAGAAATGTCTTGGTCGTAAGCCCGATCACCTTGCCCTGATTCATGGCGGCCGCCACATTGTACAGCTTTCCTCCGACCGACAGGGGCGCGCCCACAAACGCCAGGATATCCTTGTCCGCCGTATATTCTGCGATCCTGATCAGCGCGTTTTTCGCTGCCTTCAGCAGCACATCCTGAGTGAACAGATCACTGCATGTATATCCGGTCACGCACAGCTCCGGAAATACAATGATCTTTGCCTTCTGTTCACAGGCTTCACTGATCGCCTCACATATTTTCGCTGTGTTAAACTCCACATCCGCCACCCGGATATCCGGCGTGGCTGCGGCAACTTTAACAAATCCGTGTTTCATTTTCCCTTCCGCCTTTCTTGTCGGGGACGTAGTAAACCTAAGTTTTACTACGTCCCCGTTCACACTTTTTTCACATTTTACTCTTATCTGGCTTTCGCCTTTTTCAACAATCTTTCCAGCTCATCCACTGTATAGTTATATGCTGTATTACAGAAATGACATTTCACTTCGATATCTTTGCCGTCATCGATCATCGCCTGTATCTCTTTCTTTCCGACGCTGATGATCGCTTTTTCAATCCTCTCTTTGGAACAATTGCAATAGAATCGGGCCGGCATGGTGTCAGTGATCTCAAGATCCAGCCCGTCAAGCACCTGCGCGAGCATCTCCTCCGGCGTATGTCCGTTATCAAGCATGGAAGTCACAGACTGGATGTTCTGGATATTCTGCTCCAGTTTATTTAAGACCTCATCCTCGATAAAAGGCATTACCTGTACGATAAAACCGCCTGCACAGCGGACAGTATTGTCATGTTCCATGAGCACGCCCAGTCCTACAGAAGACGGCACCTGCTCGGATGTGGCAAAATAATATGTGAGATCTTCTGCGATCTCCCCTGTCTGGAGGATCGTCTGCCCGGAATAAGGTTCTTTGAGTCCCATATCCTTGATCACGGTCATCACGCCCTGACCGAGCGCTCCTCCTACGTCCAGTTTCCCGTTCTTCGGCGGGAGCATCACGTCCGGATCAAACACATAGCCCTTTACATTTCCCTGGCTGTCCGCCGTCACAGTCAGCCCCTGGATCGGCCCGGAACACTTGATCTGGATCGTCAGCATGTCCGTCGGGTTCTTCATCATGCTCCCCATCATCACGCCGCCGGTCAGCAGTCTGCCAAGGGCAGCTGTTGCCACCGGACTTGTGCCGTGACGCTGTCTTGCCTCTTCCACCATATCTGTTGTCACTGCGGCAAATGCACGGATCTGCGTATGTGCCGCAGAAGCTCTTACAATATAATCTTTCATCCTTATTTTCTCCTGATCTATTATCTTTTTATTCCTCTGTTTCCGCCAAATCCTTCTGCCGTTTCCCGTGTTCTCTGGCAATGACACAGATTCTCTCGGATGTATCTCCGGGAACTTCTTTGGTATCCATATCATATGCCGCTTCAAACACCAGCCCTGCTTTTTCAAGAAGTCTTTGCATTTCTTCCAGCGTATATGCTCTCTGATAATGCGTCTCCGTATATCTGCGATACAGCTGCCCCTCTTTGTCCGGCTCATCCGTATCTGGATCTGGCTGTCCCGTTTCCCTTACAAACAGTGTCAGGTCATATTCATTGATCCGTTCCTCTTCATAGTAATAGTTATCCCAGATAAAACTGCACACACCCCGGTCCTCCGCGATCGTGCAGTCTCCCATAACTTCCCGGTATTTATATTCTGTGTTGAAATCAAACAGAAAAATCCCTCCGGGATCCAGATAATTATTCACCAGCCGGAACACATTTTCAAGGTCCTCCGGGTCTGTTATATAATTGAGCGAATCGCAGACGCTTACCACCGCACGTACTGTCCCGTACAGTTCGAACTCCCGCATGTCCTGAAGGAGATAAAGAATATCATGTCCGGACTGTATCCTTTTCTCCATTGCAAGTTCCAGCATATCTTCAGAGTTATCCGCCCCGATCATATCATACCCGTATCCGGCAAGGATCTCTGTCATTGTGCCTGTCCCGCATCCAAGATCAAGCACAAGTCCGTCTTTTACTCCTTTTTCACATAGCATACTATGTATATATTCCCCCCATTCCCTGTAGGGGACATTATCCATAAATGTATCATATACTGCTGCAAAGCCCGTATACGCTTCCAATTCTTCCTCCTCCTGTTTCCGGCACGTCAGGTCATAAACAAAATGCGCCATCTGCCGGAAAAGACCGGGACAGGCGCATAAACCCACAAAAAGTGTAACATATTTTCACAAATTAGGCACTATGAAATTCGTATTTTATCCCGCTTTTTATAAATCACTGCGGCGGCGGCAAGCAC
>DYCJ01000038.1:12225-12692 GCA_019418195.1 Clostridiales bacterium
ACGTCAGGGATCCCAGATCAAAACAGCGGACATTAACCCACATCTGGTTGATCCGTTCATTATTTTCCTGATCAAAATACTGCATAACGACAGCGCGCTCCAGGACATCCTGAGGCGGATACTGGGCAAAGAGCTGCCTGTCCGCCTGATCTGCCTGCGCAGTGATAATATAATCTTCATCGGAGTTGTCTCCGCTGAAAAAGAAGCCGACCGGATATTCGATAGTGTCTTGCGCATCATCTTCCGCGCCGTAGCACCAGTCTGCGTAGGCATAGATGATATCGCTGTCTCCTCCTGCGATCACAGATGTGTACCCGATATAATACATATTCCTGACCACATTATCCGGTCTTGACATAAAATTCATAAAAGCCTCGGCCGCCTGCTGTTTTTCCACATCACCGTCTATGCCGTCTTTGAGCATGACCCAGCCGTCAAACCATACATTCGTACACTCCTCCGGCACC
>DYCJ01000038.1:12702-15294 GCA_019418195.1 Clostridiales bacterium
GCAAGGTAATAATCATCTATTTCCGCCTGATCGAGCGTATAGACAGCATCTCCCGACCATTGATAGTTTGCAAGGACTTTCCCTGTGACCATATCTGCCTTTCCGCTGTCCGATTCAAATGAATAGGCATTTTCTTTCATCTGCTTCAGGATTGCTTCCGCTTTCTCCACCGTCTCCTCATCTGTCCGGTTCATAACTTCCGCAATCTGTTCCAGCCTGTCGGAAGCCCTGAAAAAATCAGGTTCCAGCAGTGCATCCTCATTCAGGATGCCCAGCGCGGCGAAATAACTGTCACGCACATTATCCTTTATAGTCACCTGTCCTTTATACTTCGGATCTGCGAGCACCTTCCAATGGGATGCCTCCTCCTTTGAGATCACATCCGGATTATAGACGATCCCTGTAGTCCCCCACATATATCCCGCTGCATACTTGCTCCACGGTTCTCCGTTTATCGTATTCGTGTCAAATATATTCCGGATATAATCCGATACACCGCGGATATAGTAATTATTTTCGTCCGCTTCGTCAAAAAAATGCTCTGAAAGAGGCTGGAGCCGGTCCTCGGCGATCAGTTTCATAAACATATATTCCGAAGGACAGACAAGGTCAAAATCATTTCCCAGCGTAAGCTGGTTATACAGATCTTCATTGGTTCCGAACGTGGAATACTCTACATCCACATCCACCCCGTAAGTCTTGAGGTACCACTCTTCAAAATCCTCCACCATAGAGTTTTCCCCAAGGATCGTTGTCCCCGCCCGGTCGTCCAGATCAATCGCTTCCTCTTCATCCCAGCCGCCCTCATCTATATATTCTTCCCAGTTAGCTATACGCAGAATTACTTTTTCCCCGCTTTCTGCAGCAGATACAGATGCCATGCCGGCATTGCCCGCTCTTCCGGAGAAGATTCCTGCAAAACCCGGACTTTCGGGAAAGATCACCGAAAGCGCAGCTGTCAGTGCCAGACCGGACGCTGCCATCCGGAGCGTACGGTGTCTCCGGTTATTACATTCTCTCTTCATACGCGCCTGCCTCCTGTTTCTTCTCTGTTTTTGCCGAAGCAAGGTTCATGATCACTACTGCAAGGATCACGACCACAAAAATCACTGTAGACAGTGCCCACAGCGCGGTCTTGATCTCCGTCTGGGCCCCCCTTGTGGCATTGACCACATAAGTACTGATCGTATCAAATGTAGCCGGCTTCGTGTAAGTGGATATAAAATAGTCATCCAGAGACAATGTGACAGACAACATAAATCCTGAAATAATTCCCGGAACGATCTGGGGGATCACGATCTTATACAACGCCTGAAACGGGGTTGCCCCAAGGTCAAGAGCAGCCTCGTACAGCCCGTTATCCATCTGTTTGAGTCTGGGCATCACAGCAAGATATACAAAAGGCGTACATAATACTACATGGCCGATCACGAGGGGGATAAATGTATTTTTTTCAATCCCAAGCACAACAATGAGCAGGATACAGATGGAAAATGCAGTCACAACATCCGCATTCACCACCGGAATCCGGTTTGCCGTCTCTACTGCCGTACGCGTTACGGACCTGGAATAAAAGGCACCGATGGCTCCTACAGTACCGAGCACAGAGGAGATCAGCGCTGCGCCCACAGCAAGCAGGACTGTACCTATAATCATATTTTTAAGTTCTTCCGTTGTAAAGAGTGTCACATAATTGTGAAGCGAGAATCCCCGGACCGCACCGATCGTCGTCGAATCCGTAAAGCTGTAAAATGCAAGGATCAGCACGGGAATATACATGAAAAGTGCTACGATGGCAAGCCATGAATAGGAAAGTATCTTTTTCATTACAGCACAGCCCCCCTGTTCTTCGCGTCGTCCTGATCCTCCCCGCCTGTTACGATCGAGACAATGCAGATCACTGCAAACAGGATCAGTGAGATCATAGAACCATTATTCCAGTCATAAATGTTAAAGTAACTTCCGATCAGCGATCCCATGATATAGGTACTGTTGTACATCATGTCAAGTATGACATAATTGGTCATCGCCGGGAGAAATGTCATGGTAATACCGCTTACGATCCCCGGCATGGATAAAGGCAGCGTCACCCGGGTAAAGACCGAGGCGGGTCCTGCTCCGAGATCCTGCGCAGCTTCCAGCAGATTCTGGTCCAGCTGGAGCAGTGTCGTATACAGCGGCAGTATCATAAAAGGCAGATAATCATAAGTCATTCCGATCACGGTATTGAGGAACGGATGAAGTGACAGGTTGCCCTCTATTACTGTCAGGATCTCCTTCAGCGCCGTAATCCTCAGTGTAAAATTGATCCACATAGGAAGGATAAACAGCATCAGGAGCACCGGAGCCCTCTTCAGCCCGCTCCTCGCCAGCACATAAGCAACCGGATAAGCGATCAGAAGACAGACTGCCGTCACTGCAACTGCTATCACGGCACTGTAGCAGAGAGTGCCGATGGTATTTCCATTCGTAAAGAAATTCAGGAAATTGGCAGCCGTGAATCTGCCGCTTCCGTCCGTAAATGCATAGTAGACAATAACTGCCAGAGGCAGTATGACAAAACAGACCAGAAACAGCACATAAGGTATGCAG
>DYCJ01000038.1:15304-15813 GCA_019418195.1 Clostridiales bacterium
TTCTGCTGAATCGAAATCTAAACATATCCAATCCCTACTTTCTCTTCAGTATGATCTGATCTTTCGGGATCATAAGACTGACATGGTCCCCCTCATTCCACAGATCATCTTCATCCAGCACGAAATCATCCTCCGTTGCTGTCCGAACTGTATAATTGTAATGGTTTCCTTTATAAATAAAAGAGATGATATTTCCATCCGCCCGGTAATCCACCTGCTCGTCACTCATGGAAACCGCTTTTACCGGCACCTCTACCGTCACTTCTGTTCCGGCAAGATCGGTTTCTGTTCCGTCCGCCATTCTGACAGAGCTTTCCCCCGTCAAAACAGATCCTTCACAGATCTGCGTCAGATCACATTCGTATTCTCCTCCGGCAAAGGCCACCCTTCCGTCTCTGGTGATCGTTCCGTCAAATACATTAACAAGCACTCCGGCCGGCATGACATGGATCTCGTCCGGCCCGATACACATGCCGATCTCCTCACCGGCCCGCACGCTCCTTGTACTC
>DYCJ01000039.1 GCA_019418195.1 Clostridiales bacterium
CCGGGAGAGATAGCGGAGAAGCTGGGTGATAAGACGGAAGAGGACGTGAAAAACATCATTAATTATCTGCAGAGTCCGGTATCTCTGGAAACCCCTGTCGGGGACGACGGGGAGAACAGTCTGGGAGATATGGTGGAAGACAGAACGGAGCCTACTCCGGAGGAGGCGATGAATGCCCTGGTGCAGCAGGAGGAAGTAAAAGAGCTTCTGGAGACACTGGGAGACCGGGAACGGCAGGTTATCTGTCTGAGATACGGGCTTGGCGACGAAAAACCCCACACACTGGAAGAAATCGGTGAAATTCTCGGTGTAACAAGAGAGCGGGTAAGGCAGATTGAAGCAAGGGCATTGGAAAAACTCAGAAAAAATGCAAAATAGTTTTTGAAAAAGTCAGATCCTGTGCATAAATATTTAAAATGTGCAAATAGTAGAAGTACAACAATATTTATGGAAAGGGAGACTGCTTTTATGAAAAAAATGAAGAAGCTTCTGCTGCTTATGACATGTACATTCGTACTTTTGGGGACAACTGCCTGCGGCAGCAGGGATAATGCAGACAACGGCGCTGACCAGTCCACAACAGATACTGAGAGAAATAATAATGGCACGGACAGCAGCAATAGTGATACGACTGAAGACAGAACGATGAATGATGCGACAGAAGGAGACGGTATTCTGGATGACGCCGTGCATGATGTGACAGACGGTGTGGATGATGTCACCGATGATGTGACAGACGGGATCGACAAAGCAGCGGATGATCTGACAGATGACAACGGTACTAAAGATAATACACAGAATGACCGGTAATCTGCCACAGCAAGTATTCAAAGAGAAACAGATACTGCCGCAGGAAGAGCAGTTCTTCCTGCGGCAGTTCCTGCAATTTGAGCAGGCAGAGAACAGTGACGGCGAGAAAGTGAGAGAAAGATGAGATTCAGACCATGTATCGATATACATAACGGAAAAGTAAAGCAGATTGTGGGAGGCAGCCTGCGTGATGAAGGCGATCAGGCCAGTACAAATTTTGCCTCGGAACTTGGTGCGGCGTATTATGCGGGGATTTATCAAAAAGACGGACTCAGAGGGGGGCATATCATTCTCCTGAATCCGGCCGGCTCCCGGTACTATGAAGAAACAAAGCGTCAGGCCGTGGAGGCTCTGGCTGCATATCCGGGAGGTATGCAGATCGGAGGAGGTATTCATGCAGGCAATGCACGCGACTTCCTGAACGCAGGAGCAAGCCATGTGATCGTCACTTCCTATGTGTTTCAGGATGGTGCCTTTCAAAGAGAAAATCTGGATAAGCTGATCTCGGCAGTGGGAAAGAAGCATATCGTACTGGACTTGAGCTGCAGAAAGAGAGAGGACGGCTATTATGTGGTAACGGACCGGTGGCAGAAGTTTACGGATATGAGACTGACGGAAGATGTGCTGACAGAGCTGGCAGGCTGCTGTGATGAGTTCCTGATCCACGGAGTGGATGTGGAAGGAAAACGTTCCGGGATGGAAGAAGAGCTTGTGCGCATGCTGGGAGCGTGGCGCGGGATACCGGTCACATATGCCGGAGGCATCAGTTCCATGGAAGATCTGGAGCACTTTGCGGCAGTGAGCGGTGGAAACGTTGACTTCACCGTCGGGAGCGCCCTGGATCTGTTCGGGGGAGAGCTGCCTTACAGGGAAGTGAAAAGATATAGTTATTTGTTGAATTAGCCTCTCGTTAGTGTTAAAATGGAAAACGTAAGTGCATCGGGGCTGTGCGCCGGTGCAAGACTATTTATAAGGAGTTAATTGGGTAATATGGGTATTATAGAGAAGATTTTCGGCACCCACAGCGAGAACGAACTGAAGCGGATCTATCCGCTCGTTGACAGGATTGAGTCCATGGAGCCTGAGATGAAAGCACTTTCTGATGAGGAACTCAAAGGAAAGACACGGGAATTCAAGGAGCGTCTGGGCGAGGGTGAGACTCTGGACGATATTCTTCCGGAAGCATATGCAGTCGTGAGGGAGGCGGCGTTCAGGGTACTCGGGATGCGTCATTACAGGGTGCAGCTTATCGGAGGTATCATACTTCATCAGGGCCGTATCGCCGAGATGAAGACAGGTGAAGGTAAGACGCTTGTATCCACACTCCCGGCATATCTGAATGCGCTGGAAGGAAAAGGCGTCAATATCGTTACAGTAAACGACTATCTGGCGAAACGTGATGCCGAGTGGATGGGAAAGGTCCATGAATTCCTTGGACTTACGGTGGGCGTTGTGCTCAATGGCATGGATAATAAAGAACGCCGGGAAGCATATAACTGTGACATCACGTATGTGACGAACAATGAGCTCGGATTTGATTATCTGCGTGACAATATGGTCATCTATAAAGAACAGCTGGTGCAGAGAGGACTGCATTTTGCGATCATCGATGAGGTCGACTCCGTTCTGATCGATGAGGCAAGGACACCGCTCATCATTTCCGGACAGAGCGGGAAATCAACAAAGCTGTATGAGGCTTGCGATATTCTGGCGCGCCAGCTTGAGCGGGGCGAAGCCAGCGGGGAGTTCTCCAAGATAAACGCGATCATGGGTGAGGAGATCGAGGAGACCGGAGATTTTATCGTTAATGAGAAAGAGAAGACAGTCAACCTGACAGAAGACGGCGTCAAGAAAGTGGAACAGTTCTTCCACATTGAGAATCTGGCTGATCCGGAGAATCTGGAAATCCAGCATAATATCATCCTGGCACTGCGTGCGCACAATCTGATGTTTAAAGATCAGGATTATGTCGTGACTTCAGAAGGTGAAGTTATGATCGTCGATGAGTTCACCGGACGTATCATGCCGGGCCGCCGTTATTCCGACGGGCTTCATCAGGCGATCGAGGCGAAGGAACATGTGAAAGTGCGCCGGGAGAGCAAGACGCTGGCGACGATCACATTCCAGAACCTGTTCAATAAATTTGACAAGAAGAGCGGTATGACGGGTACGGCGCTTACTGAGGAAAAAGAGTTCCGTGATATATACGGCATGGACGTTATCGAGATTCCGACCAACAAGCCGGTACAGCGTGTGGATCTTGAAGATGCTGTGTATAAGACCAAGAAGGAGAAGTATAAGGCTGTCATTGAGGAAGTGAAGCAGGCGCACGCAAAGGGGCAGCCCGTGCTTGTCGGCACGATCACGATCGAAGTATCCGAGCTGTTAAGCGGAATGCTGAAAAAAGAAGGAATCAGGCACAATGTATTGAATGCCAAGTATCATGAGCAGGAAGCTGAGATCGTAGCTGACGCCGGTGTTCATGGAGCGGTGACTATTGCTACCAATATCGCGGGCCGTGGAACCGATATTAAATTGGACGACGAGGCAAGGGCAGCAGGAGGATTGAAGATCATTGGTACGGAGCGCCATGAGTCAAGACGTATCGATAATCAGCTCCGCGGCCGAAGCGGACGACAGGGGGACCCGGGAGAATCCCGTTTTTATATTTCCCTGGAAGACGATCTTCTGAGACTGTTCGGCTCTGAACGTCTGATGAGTGTATTTAATGCGCTTGGTGTACAGGAGGGTGAACAGATCGAGCACAAGATGCTCTCCAATGCGATCGAGTCTGCGCAGAAGAAACTGGAGATCAACAACTTTGGTATCCGTAAGAATCTGCTTGAGTATGACCAGGTTATGAATGAGCAGAGAGAGATCATCTACGGTGAGAGACGCCGGGTGCTCGATGGCGAGAGTATGCGAGATACGATCTACAATATGATCACGGAGTACGTGGAGAATATCACAGACCGTTTTGCATCTCCGGAAGCGGATCCAGAAGATTGGGATATCAAAGGACTTGATGTCAATCTCCACAATGTGATCCCTCAGATGGAGCTGCCGGATGCAAAAGAGTGCCGTGATATGCGCCAGAAGGAGTTCAAGCATCTTCTGAAAGAGCGCGCGGTCAAGGCGTACGAGGCAAAAGAGGCAGAGTTCCCAGAGGCTGAGCAGATCCGTGAGATCGAGCGGGTTGTCCTCTTGAAAGTCATCGATGCGAGATGGATGGATCATATTGATGATATGGATCAGCTCCGTCAGGGTATCGGATTACAGGCATACGGACAGAGAGACCCGCTTGTGGAGTACAAGATGACTGGTTACAATATGTTCGGGGAAATGACGAACATGATTGCTGAAACAACGATACGTACGCTCTTCCACATCCGCGTAGAACAGAAAGTAGAGCGTGAAGAGGTCGCAAAAGTGACCGGTACAAACAAAGACGACACTTCCGTGCGAGCACCAAAGAAACGTGCGGAGAAGAAGATCTATCCGAACGATCCGTGCCCGTGTGGAAGCGGAAAGAAATACAAACAGTGCTGCGGCCGAAAGCAACTTGGCGCGAACAAGGCGTAAGCTGCCAAATATATTAAAATGAAATTTAAGAAAGAGGTGAATAAGGTGGTTTTATTAGATGAATTAAAGTCAAGACTGACTGCATATGAGGAACCGCTGAAAGATCTGAGGGATTCACTTTGACTTAGCGTCAAAGAAACTCAGAATTGAAGAATTACAGAAAAGGCTGGAGGAACCCGGATTCTGGGATGATCCGGATACTTCCCAGCAGGTTATGAAAGAATTAAAGGGCCTTGAGGATTCTGTCAAGGAAATTGAACAGCTCTGCTCAGATTATGAGGATATGAAACTCCTCATCGAGATGAGCGAGGAAGAGCCGGATGAGGAGACGTCGAAAGAGATCGAAGAGGAACTGGAAACATTCGAGACGACGTTTGAAGAGCTTCGGATCAGTACACTTCTGACAGGCCCGTACGACAAAGACAATGCCATCGTGACGCTCCATGCGGGTGCCGGCGGTACGGAATCCTGCGACTGGGCAGGCATGCTGTATCGCATGTATACAAGATGGGCAGAGAAGAAAGGATACGATGTAGAGGAGCTGGATTATCTGGAGGGAGATGTGGCCGGTATCAAAGGGGTTACCTTTGAGGTGAAAGGCGAGAATGCCTACGGCTATCTGCGTTCTGAGAAAGGCGTGCATCGTCTTGTGCGCATTTCACCGTTCAATGCCGCCGGAAAGAGGCAGACATCCTTTGCTTCCTGTGATGTGATTCCGGATATTGAGGAAGACATCGACATCGAGATCAATGACGATGATTTGAAGATCGATACTTACCGGTCCAGCGGTGCGGGTGGTCAGCATATCAACAAGACTTCGTCCGCAGTGCGGATTACTCACCTTCCGACCGGTATTGTAGTTCAGTGTCAGAATGAACGTTCCCAGCATATGAACAAGGATAAGGCGATGCAGATGCTCAAATCTAAGCTCTATCTGATGAAACAGCAGGAGCAGGCAGAGAAAATGTCAGATATCAGGGGCGAGGTACGGGATATCAATTTTGGAAACCAGATACGTTCCTATGTCATGCAGCCCTATAGCCTTGTGAAAGATCACAGGACCAATACAGAGGTCAGCAATGTAAACGCCGTGATGGACGGCAATATCGATCCGTTTATCAACGCATACCTGAGTGCAGAAACAGGACCGCGGGCGGAAGAATAGTCCGGTCTGCAGTTTATGCAGACCCTAAATCAGAGAGTACAGATAAGGAGAAAACGATGGTAAATATAGCAGTAATGGGATACGGCACCGTGGGTTCCGGAGTCGTGGAAGTGATCAATACGAACAGTGATGTCATCAATCAGCGTGCAGCCAATGAGATCAATATCAAATATGTGCTCGATCTCAGAGATTTTCCGGGTGATCCGATCCAGGAGAAGATCGTTCATGATGTGGATGTGATCATCAATGATCCGGAAATCCGTATCGTAGTTGAGGTGATGGGGGGCATTGAACCTGCATATACATTTGTGAAACGCTGCCTTGAGGCGGGAAAGAGTGTTGTCACATCCAATAAGGCATTGGTTGCAAAGCACGGGGCAGAGCTCCTTTCAATTGCACGTGACAGAGAGCTTAATTTCCTGTTTGAAGCAAGCGTGGGCGGCGGCATCCCGATCATCCGCGCACTGAATTCCTGCCTGACAGCAGACAAGATTGAGGAGATCACAGGCATCCTGAATGGAACAACCAACTATATGCTCAGTAAGATGTTTTATGAAGGGGCTGATTATGATGAGGTCCTGAAAGAAGCTCAGGACAACGGCTATGCGGAGCGCAATCCGGAAGCAGATGTGGAAGGATATGATGCCTGCCGCAAGATCGCGATCCTTTCTTCGCTCATCTCCGGGCAGCAAGTTGATTTTGAGGATATTTATACAGAAGGTATCACAAAGATCACAAAGAAAGATATGCTTTACGCAAAGAAACTGGAAATGACGATCAAACTGATCGCGTCCAGTAAACGCCATGACGACCATGTGCATGCGATCGTAGCTCCGATGCTTTTGAACAAAGAGCATCCGCTCTATAGTGTGGACGACGTATTTAATGCTGTGTTCGTGCACGGAAATATGCTTGGAGATGCTATGTTCTACGGCAGCGGCGCGGGCAAACTTCCGACAGCCAGTGCAGTAGTGGCGGACGTTGTAGACGAGGCAAAGCATCTGCACAGAAATATCATGACAATGTGGAAGAATGAGAAACTGACGCTTCTTCCTATCGAGGATACAGAAAAGAGATTCTTTGTCCGGATCAGTGGCAGTGTGGATGAGCGCCTCGGAGAGATTGAAAATGTATTCGGACCGGTCCGGAAGGTTACGGTTGACGAATTGAATGATGAGTTTGGTATCGTGACAGAAGTGATGACGGAAGGCGAATATCAAAAGAAATCTTCCCGGATCAACGGAATCCTTCACATGATCCGTATTGAAGACTAGGATACAGCAGACTGATAACAGGAGGAAGAAATGAAATATATTGTGATCTTGTGTGACGGGATGGCAGATGAGCCGATTGACAGGCTGGATGGGAAAACTCCGCTGGAAGCCGCCCGCACTCCGAATATGGACCGCCTTGCAAAGGACGCGGAGATCGGAATGGCGCGTACAGTGCCGGAAGGGATGGCACCGGGGAGCGACACGGCGAATCTGTCTGTGATCGGGTATGATCCCCGGAAGTATTACTCCGGACGTTCACCGCTGGAGGCTTTGAGTATCGGTGCTGACATGGGGGAAGCTGATGTGTCTTTCCGATGCAATCTTGTCACGTTGTCGGAGGGAGAAGAGCGATACGAAGATCATACGATATTAGATCACAGTTCCGGGGAGATCAGTACGGAGGATGCTGCTGTCCTGATCGAGGCTTTGAAGGATGAATTTGCGCATGGCAGCGCGTCTGAGCGCCCCTGCTATGCCCCCGGATATACATTTTATGTGGGAACAAGCTATCGCCATCTGCTGATCCAGAATAACGGGAAAGTAGTGGATCTGACAGCTCCCCATGATATATTGACAAAACGGATCGGAGACTATCTGCCGTCAGACCTGGTACTGCGGGATATGATGGTCAGAAGCTATGATATTCTGAAAGACCATCCGATTAATGTGAAGCGCCGCGCAGAGGGGAAAAATCCTGCTAACTCTGCATGGTTCTGGGGAGCGGGAACACGGCCTGCGCTGACCTCATTTGAAGAGAAGAACGGCGTGAAAGGGGCTATGATCTCTGCGGTTGACCTGCTGAAAGGAATTGCAGTGGGAGCCGGGATGCACAACATCATTGTAGAGGGTGCCAACGGCGGTCTGCATACCAATTACCGGGGAAAAGGACAGGCGGCCGTGAAAGCGCTGACAGAAGACGGCTATGATTTTGTCTATGTACATATCGAGGCGCCTGACGAGATGGGGCATCAGGGGAGCGCGGAAGACAAGATCTGCGCGATCGAGTATATCGACGATCAGGTGATCGGTCCGGTAACGGAGGCCCTTGAGAAGTCCGGCACGGATTTCCGCATGCTCATCATGCCGGATCATCCGACACCGGTGCGTGTGCGCACCCATACATCGGATCCGGTGCCGTATATGATCTATGACAGTACAAAGCCGGTTCAGGGAAAAGACAGTTATAATGAGAAAACCGGTCAGGAGACAGGTATCTTTATCGAAAAAGGATATACTCTGATCGATCATCTGCTTGAAAAATAGAAGAACATCACAATAGAAGATCTGAAAAATAGAACATCCGGAGAGGAGAATTTCAGCCGGAATACGAGCACGCGCACAGGCGTCACTTGTATTCCGGCTGTTTTGTCCTATATACTTTAGAAAATCTTTGGATTTGTTGATAAGAAGGGGAAAATAGGATAGTATAGGATCATATCTGTAGATGGAGGTAAAAATAAATGATACGGAACATGACAGAAAACGACAGGGAATTATATATAAGGATGGCAGAAGAGTTTTACAGTTCAGATGCAGTGCTCCATCCGATCCCGCATGAGTATTTGGAAAGGACTGCGGATGAAGCGCTTCGGTCCGATGCATATGCAGAAATCTATCTGCTGGAATATGAGGGCAGGACGGCCGGATATGGTCTGACTGCCAGAACATTTTCACAGGAAGCGGGAGGACAGGTCCTCTGGATCGAGGAACTCTATATCAGGGAAGATTTCCGCTCCAAAGGATTGGGAAGAGAATTTTTCTCTTATATTGAAGAGAGAAACAAAGACAGAATCACCCGGATCAGACTCGAAGTAGAAGAGGATAACACAAGAGCCATCTCCTTATATGAGAGGCTTGGATATGAGAAGTTAGACTATAAACAGATGGTCAAGGATTTCACGGACCGCCAGGGATGAATACATGTATACAATTCGACACAAATTCTTTGAATCCGCCATTGCATGTTACTATACAACAATGCTATAATTCATAGTAGCGTATTTTGCCATTTGGCAGAAGAAGAATTGTGAGTAGGTGACTGATTTGAAGAATAAGATCAAACGTTTTGCCAAAGGAGATTTCCATATCCCGCAGCCGGAGATTATTTTCCCTGAGACAAGGATCATAATGCGTGTCGGCGAGGGTGAAAAATACAGAGGGAGTTTTTCCCTTCAGAATCAGGGGGAGGGTACGATCCGCGGGCTCGTGTATCCCTCTTCTTATCGTGTGCACTGCGATGAGCAGGGTTTTGATTCCAATCCGGTCAACATTTATTATACATATGACGGGACAGGGCTTGTGCCGGGCCATGTAGAGCACGGTAAGTTTACGATCGTCTGCAATGGCGGGGAATTTGATATTGCCTTTACAGCGATCATAGAGAAGCCGTATGTGATGACAAGCTATGGTAAAGTACAGAGCCTGGATGACTTTAAGAAACTTTCTTTTCGTGATGCGGCGGAGGCGGTCAAACTGTTCCGGTCAAGGGATTTTTATGAGATCCTCAAATATGAAGATAAGAGGATACAGGCACTCTATGACAATATGCGCCGCTGGGAACTGGATCAGCAGGCGCTGGAGGAATTCCTTGTAGGATGCAAGCAGAAAGAAAAGATTTTCCTGACACTCGAGGAAGAAAGCAGGGCCTTCATCTCTCTGACGGAGCCGCGTAAAGAGACATTTGCGATCAAGAAGAATACATGGGGATATCTTGAGATAGATGTGAAGACAGAAGGGGACTTTCTGCATGTCGAACACACCCGTATCACTACGGAAGAGTTTATAGGGAATTCTTACCGCCTTGAATATTTCCTCGATACTGAAAAGCTGCACAGAGGAAGTAATTATGGAAGGATCATACTGGAATCGCCTTATGAGACCCTGACTTATGAAGTGGTAGTCGAGAAAGATATTGCACGTGATGAGGATTACAGGGCAAATGACCGTGAGTTTGCCGGGATCCTGAAAAATTATCTGAAATATGAGGGCGGACAGATGCAGCTCGACGACTGGGTGGAAGAGGCCGTACGGAGGATCAAACATCTCCGTGAAATGGATGAGAGTAATGAATATTATCTCCTTGCCCATGCCCACATCTGCCTGATCGGACAACGGATGGACGAGGCAAAATGGCTGCTGGAATCTTACAACTATAACAGATTTGCGATCGGAAAAGATATTGAACTAAGTTCTTATTATCTTTATCTGACTACCTTTTTGTCAAATGACACGATCGGACAGCGTAAAGTTGCAGAAGAACTTTCGAAGTCTTTCATGAAGCATCCGGACAGCTGGCGGATCCTCTGTATGCTCGTAGAGATCGATTCGGAATACAAGATATACAGTGAGAGGCTGAGAGCCCTTGAAAAGCAGTTTTATGAGGATAAATCCCACAGTATCTGGTTCTATCTGCAGGCATTCCGATGTTTCAGGGATAAGAGCTCTTCTCTGAAAAAGCTCGGCCTGTTTGAGGTTCAGGTACTGCTCTTTGCGGTGAAATATAAGCTGATGACAAGAGAACTGGCATTGTATACAGCTAATCTTGCCAGCCAGATGAAGGTGTTCGACCGTCATCTGTATGATGTGCTTGTCCAGGCGTATGATATGTATAACGAGTCCATGATCCTGACTGCGATCTGTACACTGCTTATTAAAGGAAACTGCATGGACAGCTGCTATTTCAAATGGTATGAAAAGGCTGTGGAAAATGAACTGAAGATTGCCCAGCTTTATGAATATTACATGGCAACTGTACGCCCGGAACAGTTCCACAAACCTCTGCCCAGATCGGTATATCTGTACTTTATGCACGGAAATAATCTGGATTTCAACAAATGTGCATTCCTTTATTCTAATCTCATCACGTACGAGGATGAGTCCAGTGAGATTTATGCTCATTACCGGGATGAGATGGAAGCTTTTGCGTGGAATCAGCTGGACCGCCGGAATATAAACGAACAGCTCAGGATCATCTACAAAAGATTTGTCGCAGAATCAGCTATGAATCCGGAGCGTATAAAAGCATTATATGATGTCTGCCATGCATACTGGATCACGACAAAGGTCCGGAATATGAAATATGTCCATGTGATCGCCGAAGACGGCAGCATCACACAGAAAGCTCCGTATACAGACAAGGGGGCAAGGGTCTTTCTGTACTCTAAGACGGACAGGCTCGTCTGGGAATCGAAGGATGGAAGGCATTATACTGACTCAGTCCCGTACGAGAGCAAGAGGCTGTTCTATGAACTCCGGTACATGGATATGTGCAGAAAATATATCAACGGGCTGCGCAGGAACAGGGCGGAAGAGCAGACCCAGGAGCTTACGCTGGAAGTAGTCCGTGAAAACGGGCTTGAAAATTATGCAGAGGAAGAGATTTTCGGTCTCTGCAGCAGGACGATCCGCGAAAATAATTATGAGAATGATGATTTCCTTACGTACGTCTGTTTTGAGCTGTTTAGGAAGCAGCAGTATGATAAAGTGATCCTGACTTATCTTGCGAACTATTACTGCGGAGCAACGTCGGATATGAAACTGCTCTGGCGTGAGGCAAGAGATTATGAGATCCATACCCATAAGCTGGCTGAGCGCATCCTGACCCAGATGCTCTTCTCCGAGGAATTGTTCCAGGAGGCACAGATTTTTGAACAGTATTATGCGGAAGGAGCTTATTTCAGACTTCAGCAGGCATATCTGACTTATGTCTCAAGAGAGTATGTGGTGGAAGAACGCAAGATCGGCCGCAGCGTGATAGATATTATATGCAGGGAATACGAAAAAGGAGAAGACACGGGTGATATATGCAAGATTGCCGTATTGAAATATTATTCCCAGCGGGAATACAATACACAGACCCGCAGGACTTTAAAGAAATTTCTTCAGGAGCTCTGTGGAAAACAGATTTACTTCCCGTTCTTCCTCTCCTACGAGAAAGAATGGCTGATCGAGCTGCAGCTCTGGGATAAGACACTGATCGAGTATAAGGGACAGAAGGGCAGCAGGGTCATGCTTTATTACCAGCTTCAGAAAGGCGGAGAGGAGCAGACGGACTATTCGACAGAAGTACTCACTCCGATGTATGAGAATCTTTACGTGAAGAAGTTTGTCCTGTTTGCAGACGAGAAGCTGAAGTATTATTTTAAAGAGACGATAGACGGAAATTCTTACCGAAGCGACAAAGAGACATGTGTCAGGACGGCCCGGCCCGGTGAACAGGGAAGATACGGACGTCTGAACGATATCCTGATGGAGAACGATAAAAAGGCAAGAAAGAGAAAAATGCAGGCATATTCGCTGGAGGATGCAGTAGCAGCACAAATGTTTGCACAGGAATAAGGAGGTTGTCTTTTACATGGGACAAGGCAGTATCATTGGATATGAGATAAATGAAAAGACATGTCAGATCAGTTTTTATAATGAACAGGAAATGGAGCCGGACACCCTGGAGGTGGACTCCGATAATTACCAGATTCCTCTTATCATAGGAAAACTCAGAGATACATGGGCATACGGCAAAGAAGCAAAGCGGCTTGTGAGCATCAAGGAGGGGTTTACAGTCACCCGTCTGCTCGGCAAGAGCCTTGCGGGGGACAAGATTGAGTTCGGTGAAGAAACTTACGACGCAGTCTGGCTGCTCTCCCGGTTTATTCAGATGTCGCTGCAGTCATTTCCGGTGATCGACGGCATTGTATTTACTGTTCCGGCGCTTACCGAAGAACTGGCACAGATGCTGCGAGGGATCGCTGCCCGGATGAATATTGATAAAAGACATGTTTTTATACAGGATTATAAGGAGAGTTTCTGCAATTACCTGTTTTATCAGCCGAAGGAACTTTGGCAGTACGATGCAGCTCTGTTCTGCTGTGACAGAAACGAGATCAAAGCATACATGCTTCGCCGGCTCCGTCCGGGGCTGGGAGGAGGCAAGACTACATTTGTGACAGTAGATGAAGTGGCCAGTGCCCACATGAAGGAACTGGCGATGGTATATCCGGTGCTCAATGAAGACAAAGCAAAAGAAGCGGATGCCATGTTCTGCAAATTTATCGAGAGTGTGTTTGACAAAAGGATCGTATCTTCTGTCTTTCTGACGGGAGAAGGATTTGAGAACAACTGGTATCCGAAGGCACTCCGTGTTCTGTGCAACGGAAGACGTGCATTTATCGGGAACAATCTTTACAGTAAGGGTGCGTGTTATACTGCATACAGAAAACTTTACATGCATATCGAGAATCCGGTCTATCTCTCAGAGGATAAGCTGACCGACCAGATTACCGTAAATATGCGCGTGGACGGGCAGGAAATGTGGTATCCGATCGTATCATGGGGGGCTCACTGGTATGAATCCAATAACCAGTGGGAGGTGCTCTGTGAGGATATGGACGAGATTGAATTCCATATTGAATCTCTGATCCAGGGCAATGTAAGGACGGAGAAGATATCGCTTGCACGGCTGCCGAAACGTTCGGAATATTCTGTCCGCCTGCAGCTTGAGACGGTTTTTCTCGATAATAAGACATGCAGGATCGCGGTGAGGGATGCAGGATTTGGAGATTTCTTCCCGGCGACCGATTTTCATGCCGAGAAGACGATACATTTAGGAGGCAACGATGGGAAGTTTAATTCTTTGTCATGACAGACATGCCGCACATTCCTATGAGATCACGAGGATACACTGCCGTATCTTTACGATCGAAGAGCTGTGCTACTATCTTTGTAATAATCTCTATCTGATCGATTATACGATCATGAATATACAGCTCTGCGACTGGCTGGAGGAAGAGCTGGGAATGGACAGACTGGCATCTGATCTGAGGGATGTGCTCCGTCTTCACGGGTCTGTGGAAAAATTTGTGCTCACCATCCTGAAAGCGTCAAAAATCTACCGGGAGCCGGAAATGATCCGCATCCAGAATGTCCTGGAGCATCTGAAGAATCAGAAAGATATTGAGCGGCAGAAATATAAAGGAGACAATCTTCTTGAGAGCGGGGAAGTGGAAGAGGCGATCCTTGTCTATCAGGCAATCCTTAATCAGGAAAAAGATGAGTCTGTGGATGAAAAATTTTATGGCAGGATCTATGCCGGTCTTGGAGCTGCATATGGGCGCCTGTTCCTTTATCAGGAGGCGGCGCGCATGTACGACAGGGCCTATCAGATCTGTCAGGATAAGGCACTCATCAAACCATATCTCTATGCATCCTACAAATATATGTCTCTGGAGGAATACCATATACTTATTACCAAGCAGGATGACTATATGGAGATCAATGCGCAGATGCGCCGTGAGATCGATGAAATACGGAAAAATATGCCGGAAGAGACGGACCCGGATCTCATAGAGAAATGGAAACGGCAGCACAGGAGAAATCACGCATAGCATGCCATCGCAACTTGGAACAGTAGCTGTTAAAACTTGGGTTTGACAGCAGGATATCCGTGTGATAGAATACAACAGTAACTTTACTGTAGTGCAGTGACTCATTGGTAGAGAAAAAAAGTGATGCCGGATATCCGGCGATGGAGGTAATGTGATCATGAAAAAGAGAGTATTAAGTGTACTGCTCTGTGCGGGCATGGCGGTTTCCATGCTGGCAGGCTGTGGTTCCGGAAACTCAGAGCCGGGTACTGAGAGTGAAAGTGATAAGGCTTATGTGCAGGAGAAAGGGACGCTTGTCGTAGGTATCACAAACTTTGAACCTATGGATTATCAGGATGATAACGGTGACTGGATCGGATTCGATGCCGATATGGCAAAGGCTTTCGGAGAGAGTCTGGGCGTGGACGTGGAGTTTGTAGAGATCGACTGGGACAACAAGATCCTTGAGCTTGACAGCCAGACAATTGACTGTGTATGGAACGGTATGACACTTACAGATGAAGTGACAAGCTCCATGGAGTGCACAGACGCATATCTGAACAACGCGCAGGTTGTAGTAGTACCGGCGGACGTTGCAGACCAGTATCAGGATGAAGACAGCTTATCTGGTCTGAGCTTTGCTGTTGAAGCGGGAAGTGCAGGAGAGGAACAGGTAAGCGGGCGAGGCCTGGATTACACTGCAGTGACAGCGCAGGCAGATGCCCTGATGGAAGTTGCTGCGGGAACTTCGGATGCAGCAGTGATCGATTCTCTGATGGCGTCAGCCATGATAGGAGAAGGAACGAGTTATTCAGACCTTACATATACGATCAGCTTAAACAGTGAAGAGTACGGCGTGGGATTCCGCAAAGGCTCTGATCTGGCAGAAGAACTGAACAATTTCTTCGCACAGAGTTATGAAGACGGATCTATGCAGGCGTGTGCTGAAGAATACAAAGTACAGGCTGCACTGATCGAACAGTAATATATAAAAGAGACAGAGGTTATAGCATGGATTTGATAATGGAACAGTTCCCGATTGTTTTCAATGCGCTGAACGTCGGATTTCTACAGACATTAAAACTGTTTTTTGTGACACTCCTGGGAGCGATCCCGCTGGGATTAGTTATATCTTTCGGATCGATGTCGCGGTTTAGGCCACTAAGTTATATAACCAAGATCATTGTATGGATCATCAGAGGTACGCCTCTGATGATCCAATTGCTGATTATATTTTATTTTCCCGGGATCGTTCTGGGAAATAATATCTGGGGCGGAAGCGAAAGCGGAAGATTCCTTGCGGCGTCGGTCGCCTTTATTTTTAATTACGCCTGCTATTTTTCCGAGATTTACAGAGGCGGTATCCAGGGTGTGCCAAAGGGCCAGGAAGAAGCCGGGCTTGTGCTGGGGATGACGAGAAGCCAGATCTTCTTTAAGGTTACACTGCTCCAGATGATCAAGCGGATCGTGCCGCCGATGGCGAATGAGATCATCACGCTCGTAAAGGATACATCCCTTGCGCGGATCATTGCACTGCAGGAAATAA
>DYCJ01000004.1:0-7984 GCA_019418195.1 Clostridiales bacterium
CACCGGGCGGTGCAACGGAGCTGATGGAAGTATTTGGAAAAGAAGAATCTCTGCGCAGGATCCGCAGAGGGATAGAGAAGTTACATGAAGTTTAATGACATGCAGCAGAAAGCGGTCGTTCACAGAACCGGGCCCTGTCAGGTATTGGCAGGGCCCGGTTCGGGTAAGACGCTCACGGTCGTAAACCGGATCCGGTATCTGATCGAAGAGTGTAATGTAAGGCCTGAGGAGATACTGGTCGTTACATTTACCCGGTATGCGGCTGCTGAGATGAAATCAAGGCTGGCCGCTCTGACGGGCAGAAAAAATCTTCCCGTGACAGCGGGAACTTTTCACGGGATTTATTACGGGATACTGAAGTGGGCTTACAAGTTCGACAGCCGTAATATTCTTTCGGAAGAAGAAAAGTATCAGATCCTCAGATCCGTCATATCCGGACAGGATCTGGAGGTGTTCGATGAGGAAGACTTTCTCAGGGATATAGCGGAAGAGATCGGCAGGATCAAAAACAACAGGCTGCCGCTGGAAGAATTTGTGTCTGCTAAAGTGAATTCAGGGTCATTCCGGGATATATACAAGGCATATGAAGAAAGGCGGAAGTCTCTCAGGAAAATAGATTTTGACGATATGCTCGTGGTATGTTATGAACTGTTCCGGTCCAGACCGGATATACTTGCCTTGTGGCAGAAGAAGTTCCGGTATATCCTGGTGGATGAATTTCAGGATATCAACCGTGTGCAGTATGATGTGATCCGCATGCTGGCTCTCCCGGAAAACAATCTCTATGTCGTAGGAGACGATGATCAGGCGATCTACGGTTTCAGAGGCGCGGATTCCGAGCTGATGTTCCGGTTCCTCAGAGACTATCCGGATGCTGAGCAGATCGTGCTGGGAACCAATTATCGTTCCACAGGGAATATCGTAAAAAATTCCCTGAAAGTGATCAGCCATAATAAGAGGCGTTTTCAGAAAGAGCTGACAGCAGTAAAGGACAGCGGAAAATGTCTGCACGTCCAGGAAGTTGGGAGTCCGGCAGAAGAAGCAGAGTATGTGGCAGATCAGATTGAAAAGTATATCGGCAGGGGAAATGCCGCGGAGGAGACCGCTGTCCTGTTCCGGATCCATACAGATGCCCGGCCTCTTGTGGAGGAACTGATCAAACGGCATATCCCGTTTCAGATGAAAGAGCATCTTCCCAACATTTATGATCATTTTATTGCGAAAGATATACAGGCTTATCTGCGCCTTGCGTCGGGCAGAAGAGAGCGGAGAGATTTCCTCCAGGTCATGAACCGGCCGAAACGCTATATCGGGAGGGACAGTATTCAGGGGGCGGAGGTTCCGTTCGAGGATATCAGGAAATTTTACTGCGACAAGGACTGGATGCTGGACCGGATCGACCAGTTTGAGTGGGATGTGAAAATGCTGGCAAAGATGGCGCCCTATGCGGCGATCCAGTACATCCGTAAGCGGATCGGATATGATGACTTTATCAGGGATTATGCCTATACCCATCATGTGGAACGCGCGGATCTGAACGAGATCCTTGCCGAGCTGGAGGAGTCGGCAAAGCCCTGTTCATCCATTGAAGAATGGTTCCGTCATATTGAGGAGTACACAGAGACCCTGCGCCTAAAAGAACGGCAGAAAAGTATGGACCAGGAAGGCGTGCGATTGATGACTCTGCACGCTGCGAAAGGACTTGAGTTTGATGCCGTCTGGCTCATCGAGGCTATGGAGGGGCAGATTCCCTATAAAAAGGCGAAGACCGACAAGGAGACGGAGGAAGAGAGACGGCTGTTCTACGTGGGGATGACAAGAGCAAGAGAACAGCTTACGGTATGCTATGCAAAAACAAAAAACGGGAAAGCTGCCGAACCTTCCCGTTTTGTGGATGAATTGCTGGAAGACGGATAAACCGGATCATTCGATGTCATCCAGGTCAATATCACCGAAATCCTGTTCCTCCATCCATTCATTAAATGCTTCGGATACCCGGTCAAATTCTTCGTCATCAAGAATATTTTCAAGACCGGGTTCTTCATCTTCGCCGTTGTCGATCAGACGGTAGAGGTAGATCTGTCCGTCTTCCCCGTCGTTATTCTGAGGAAGCAGTGCGATGTACTGCTGTCCGTCGACTTCAAAAATGGTGAGGACATCGCATTCCAGTTCCTCATCATTGTCCAGTGTCAGAGTTACAGTGAGTGATTCATTTTCGTTCATATGGTCTTTCTCCTTTGGCATGCCTGTTGATTTTACGGCATTTATGTACCATGATGGTATCAGATAGCGGGGGAAAAAGCAAGCTGCAATCTATTGACATTCCCCTGAAACACGGTAGAATGAAAGGGTAAGGCACTGGAAAACAGAATCAGGAGGAATACGTGATGAAGAAAAAGAGGATGTTTGTCCTGATGACTATATTGGCTGTACTTTTTATTTCGGGATGTAAACAGAACGTAGGCACTCCTGAGGATAATGCCGTAGTAGAAGAGACGGAGGAAGAAGAGAATCAGACAGGCGGCCACGTCTATGGGTTCTGCGCTTCGGATCTGTCAGATCCTTTTTATGAGGTGTTGAAAGAATCGGTGGGGACCGCTGCCAGTGAAGAGGAAAGCCGTATGCTCGTGCGCGATGCGGGCGGCGATACAGAATTACAGATCAGTCAGATCAGGGAATTGATCGGCGAGGGGGTAGAGGCGGTCTTTCTCTGCCCGGTGGATCCGTCTGCGGTCACGCCCGCCCTGGAGGAACTCAATGAGGCAGATATCCCTGTTATTAATCTGGATGTGCAGGTAGACGAGAATGGACTGACCGAAGCATTTGTGGGTTCGGATGATTATAATGCAGGAAAACTATGTGGCGAGGATCTGGCCGGCAGGAAGCCGGACGGAGGTTCGGTGGTGATCGTTGACTGTCTGGATTCCCCGGCCGTTAATGAGCGCATTACAGGCTTCGAAGAGGCAATTATCAATGTGGGCTTTGAAGTTACAAGGATCGATACAGGCAATGATTACAGTACGATTCCGGGCCAGCTGAGAGAGATCCTCTCCGCCGAAGGGCAGACAGATGCTATTATGTGCGCGGATGACCGCATGGCTGAGCAGGTGCTGGAAACGCTTGATGCAGAGAAAAGAAATGATATTCCTGTATACAGTATAGGGGGATCTCCGGCGGTAAAAAGTGCGCTGGCGGATCTTACAAGTCCAATGACAGGAATCGGGGCAAAATCCCCGATCAATATGGGAAAGACAGCCGTAAAGACGGCGGCTGCGATCCTGGAAAACGGTGTCTATGAACCGGAGACTTATGTTGAGACGTTCTTTATCGATAAGGATAATGTAGACATATATGGAACAGACGGCTGGCAGTGAGAAAGGAACGGAATATGAAGAAGATAACAGGAAGACCACAGCCCTTCGGCACGGTAGTTGAAGGGACAAAAGTAAATTTTGCATTGCGTGTTCCCGCGGGAAAGGAATGTGAGCTTTTACTGTACAGAGAGGGGAAGACAAGACCGGAATGTACGTTTGACATGCCGGAGGATGAAGGGATCGGCGAAGTACGCTTTCTGGCAGTTGACGGCATTGATGCCGGACAGTATGAATACAATTTCCGTATAGACGGGCAAGTGTGTCTCGATCCTTATGTGAGAGAGGTCGCAGGCAGAGAGGCATTTGGAAAAAAGAGAGATCTTCAGAAGCATGAGATCCGCGGAAAAATCGTTTCGCCGGAGTATGACTGGGAAAATGACAGGAGACTTCATCTCCCGTGGAATGAAGTTGTGGCATACAGTCTCCATGTAAGAGGCTTTACGAAGCATAGTTCGTCAAAAGTAGCTCATAAAGGGACTTATCTTGGGATCATTGAGAAAATCCCTTACCTGCAGCAGCTCGGCATCAATCAGATCCAGTGTATGCCGGTCTATGAATTTGAAGAATGCGGGAAGACAAAGATCAATTACTGGGGATACGGTCCGGCTCATTATTTTGCGCCGAAAGAAGCATATGCTGCGGGAAATTCGGCGGTCCGTGAGCTCAAAGACATGGTAAAAGAGTGCCACAGGGCCGGGATCGAGGTGGTTTTGGAAATGCCATTTACAGAAGGAGTGCCCGCACAGACTGCACTGGAGTGCCTGAAATTTTATATGCTCGAGTATCATGTGGACGGTTTCGTCGTTAATCCATATTGTGTACCATGGGAGATGCTCTGTGAGGATCCGTTATTAAAGGATATCAAGCTGATGAGGAAGGATGATGCATTCCAGAATATCATGCGCCGGTTCCTGAAAGGCGATGAGAATATGGTAAACGATGTGATGTGGGCGCTGCCGCATCATTCCGCCTCAGATGGAAAATGCAACTATATCACCGCGCAGACGGGATTCACCCTGTGGGATCTTGTCTCCTATGACTGTAAGCACAATGAAGCTAATGGTGAGAATAATACGGATGGACCGGACTATAATTACAGCTGGAACTGCGGAGCAGAAGGGCCGAGCCGTAAACGCGCAGTCATGACGCTCAGAAAAAACCAGCTGAGAAATGCTTTTGCACTTTTGCTTCTGGCGCAGGGAACACCCTGTATCCTTGCGGGGGACGAGTTCTATAACAGCCAGAAAGGGAATAACAATGTTTACTGTCAGGATAATGAGACCGGCTGGGTTGACTGGAACAAATTAAAGACAGACGACACGCTTTTCAATTATGTCAGGGAGCTGATCGCATTCCGGAAGAAACATCCGTGCCTGCATCGCGCAGAAGAGCTCAAAGGTCTTGACCGGACGGCATGCGGAGTGCCGGACGTGTCCTATCACGGTGAAAATGCATGGCAGGTAAAATCAGAAGTGTACAGCAGACAGCTCGGGGTGCTTTATGCAGGTGAGGACCTGGGAGACACAGAATGTTTTATCGCATATAACATGCACTGGCTGCCCCATGATTTTGCACTGCCGTCACCGGGAAAAGAGAAGAGATGGTGTCTTGCGGCTGACACAGGGAAAGGATTTGTATCTGCACTGGTTCCGCTGGAAGACCAGAAGAAGATCGCGCTCCCGGAGAGAAGTATTACTGTCCTTGTGAGTGAAAAGCAGCAGAAAAAGGCAAAGAAGTCATCCCCGCGGACAAAGACAAGAAAGACAGAAAAGGCAACGGCAAAAGCCGGAGAGCAGGAGAAACAATGATCAAAGCACTGGCACATTTTCATACGATCACAAAGCATAAGATCCTGGTCATGAAAGAATGTTTCCGGGTTGGACTGTACCGGCAGGGGTTGCTCCACGATCTTTCCAAATACAGTCCCACAGAATTCAGGGTGGGATGTAAATACTATCAGGGAACCAGGAGCCCGAACAATGCAGAGCGGGAGGATAAAGGATATTCTTCGGCATGGCTTCATCACAAGGGAAGAAACAAACATCACTATGAATACTGGATCGATTACAGTCTGGACGGAAAACATGTGCTTGCGGGTATGAAGATGCCGGTCCGGTATGTGGTTGAGATGTTTTTGGACAGGATCGCCGCGAGCAAGGTCTACAAAGGCGATAAATATAAAGACAGTGATCCCATTGAGTATTATATGAACGGAAAGGCGGGGGAGCTGATGCATCCTGAGACCCGCGCTCTGCTGGAGAAACTTCTCCATATGCTGGCGGAGCAGGGGGAAGAGGTGACTTACCGTTATATTAAGAAAGAAGTTTTAAAAAAATAACAGAAGCCCCGGGCGTGTACTGAAAACGGCAGAACAGCCGGTACAGTACCGTCCGGGGCTTTATATACCCGGAGAAGACCATGCGGGACAGAGAAGGTCATTCGGGGTAATAGAGACGGGAGTCCTGAATGTTTGTAAGGACTTCTGTGAGGAATCTGCGGGCCATATATTTTGCCATAGGCAGATTCATGTCCAGATAGTTGCCGCAGTCCTTCGCGGATGCACCCGGTATTTCACCTTCATAGGAAGCCATAAATGAGAACATTTCCTTCATGAGGGGGACGATATCATGGGAGGAGTAATCTCCTGCAAGGAGCAGATAGAATCCGGTCCGGCAGCCCATAGGACCGAAATAGATCACCCGGTCCTTCCAGTCTTCATGGTTTCTCAGGAAGGTGGCTCCAAGATGCTCGATCGTGTGGACCTCTGCGGTATTCATCACCGGCTCGTCGTTTGGGCTTGTCATGCGGATATCAAAAGTGGTGATGACAGAGCCGTTCACATGATCCTTTCTGGAGACGTAGATGCCTGGTTTCAGGCGGATATGGTCAATGGTAAAACTTGCGATCTTTTTCATAATAGATGCTTCCTTTCTCTGGTATCTGTCTTGTTTATTATAGCTGTCCGGAGAGTAAAATACAAGGAGTGCTGCCTGCAAATGGTTTGCAAATGTATCAGACAGCAGGTATACTTATGCTTGCAGGAGTGGATCAGTCCTGTCTGTTTTAACGGTCATAAGGAGGGATTATAGTGATATTGTATATCGTTCGTCATGGTGAGACAGAGTGGAACAAAATGCATAAAGTACAGGGGAGAACCGATATTCCCCTGAATGATTATGGCCGTCGTCTTGCAGAAGAGACGGCAGAAGGAATGCGAAAGATCCCGGTTGATCTTGGATTCACAAGTCCGCTGCTCCGCGCAAAGGAGACAGCCCGGATCATCCTTGAGGGACGTGACATTCCTATTTACGATGAGGAACGGCTCCAGGAGATTAGTTTCGGGCGATACGAAGGGCTGTACTGCGGCGGGGAGAACCGCGACCCGGACAGCGAGGCCTTCAATAGGTTCTTTAATGATACGGGAAATTACATCCCGCCGGAGGATGCCGAGACGATCCCGCAGCTTTATGAGAGGACAGGCAGTTTCCTCAAAGAGATATCGGAGAGGGAGGATCTGGCAGATAAGAATATCCTTGTATCGACACACGGCGCTGCAATGACATCACTTCTGAACAGGATCCGCGGCAATCTGTCAGTGGAACATTTCTGGAAAGATGAGGTCCCGCCGAACTGCTCGGTCACTATGGTGGAGATAAAAGACGGAAAAGCGCGGATTTTAAAAGAAGGCATGATTTTTTACAAAGAGAAGGTAAAAAAGTGGAAGACAGTGTGATACAATAGAAGAAAAAGCAAAAAAGGCTGGTGAGACTATGAAACTGACTTTTATCGGAGCGGCCCATGAGGTGACGGGAAGCTGTCATTTCCTTCAGGCAGCAGGTAAGAATATCCTGATCGATTATGGAATGGAACAGGGACCGGATCTGTATGAGAATCCCGGGCTGCCTGTTCCGGCATCGGATATCGATTATGTATTTCTGACCCATGCCCATATCGATCACTCGGGAATGCTCCCGCGGCTTGCAAAAGAGGGGTTTAAAGGGCAGATATTCGCAACATTTGCCACCGTGGATCTGTGTAATATCATGCTCCGTGACAGTGCGCACATTCAGGAATTTGAGGCAGAATGGCGCAACCGCAAGGGAAAAAGAGCCGGAAAACCGGAGTATGAACCGGTATATGTGATGCAGGATGCCCTGGATGCAATCGAGCTTCTTGTACCCTGCCAGTATGGTGAGAGGATCTCGATTTGTGACGGCATAGATATCCGCTTTACAGATGTGGGACACCTGCTCGGATCGGCAAGCATTGAGGTGTGGGCAACGGAAGGTGATGTGACAAAGAAGATCGTTTTTTCCGGAGATGTAGGCAATACAGATCAGCCCATCATCAAAGATCCGACTTACACTGCAGCAGCAGATTATGTGGTCATGGAGTCTACCTACGGCGACCGTATCCACACAGCAGAGAAACCGGATTATATCGGTGAATTTACAAGGATCATCAAGGAGACTTTCGACCGGGGCGGAAATGTCGTGATCCCGTCATTTGCCGTCGGCAGGACACAGGAGATGCTGTATTTTATCCGTGAGATCAAGGAGAAAAAGCTTCTGCCGGAGTATGCAGATTTTGAGGTGTATCTGGACAGTCCC
>DYCJ01000004.1:7994-25273 GCA_019418195.1 Clostridiales bacterium
AAGTTTTCACCATGAATATGAGAGACTGCTTTGACAAAGAAGCTATGGAACTTGTCAATTCAGGAATAAATCCTCTCGTTTTTCCGGGGCTGCATACATCGACGACGAGCGATGACTCCAAGATGATCAATTTCATCGAGAAACCGAAGGTGATCATATCCGCATCAGGGATGTGTGATGCAGGCCGCATCCGCCATCATCTCAAACATAATCTTTGGCGTCCGGAGTGTACGATACTGTTTGTAGGGTATCAGGCCAACGGTACACTCGGGCGGAGGCTGCTGGAAGGAGAGAAGAATGTAAAACTCTTCGGGGAGCCCATCGAAGTCCGTGCGCGGATCGAGAGTCTGCACGGCGTCAGCGGGCACGCGGATATGAACGGCCTTCTGAAGTGGGTGGGAGCATTCCGTACGCCTCTTCAGAGAGTTTTCGTTGTGCACGGCGAAGACACGGTGACAGAGAAATTTGCCGATACGGTCCATGAACAGTTCGGTTACAGTACCTGGGCGCCGTATCCGTGCTGTGAAGTGGATCTTCTCACGAATGAGATCATGAGTGAAGGTGTCCGGATACCGGTGAAAGCAAAGAAACCGGCGCAGCAAAGGGCGGATTCCGCGTTCGAACGTCTGGTGGCGGCAGGCAAGAGGCTGCTTGATGTGATCTACAAAAATGAAGGACTGTCG
The DNA here is from genome assembly GCA_019418195.1 of Clostridiales bacterium. GTDB lineage: Bacteria > Bacillota > Clostridia > Lachnospirales > Lachnospiraceae > Mediterraneibacter. Next base: position 8,678 of record DYCJ01000004.1, read on the forward strand.
AACAAGGATAAGGCGAAATTCGAGACGCAGATCAATAATCTGTCGGACAAATGGGATATTGATGACTGATTTGTCAAGGGCTAAAAGTTTATAAAATTTTCTGACTTCCGGAATATCTTATCCGTCAGGTGAGAATCATTCTAAATAGAAATTGCTTAGGAGGATTCTTGCTATGATGGTGAACAAGGTTGAACTGTGCGGAGTGAACACGTCAAAACTTCCGCTTTTGAAGGAGGAGGAGAAGGCAGAACTTTTTGAACGGATCCAGGCCGGGGACGAAGAGGCGAGGGAGAAGTACATCAAAGGCAACCTGCGGCTTGTCCTGAGCGTGATCAAGCGCTTTGAAGGCAGCAGTGAGAATGCAGATGATCTGTTCCAGATCGGCTGTGTGGGCCTTATGAAAGCAGTGGATCACTTTGATCCGGCCAGAATGGTGAAGTTCTCTACTTATGCGGTACCTATGATCATCGGGGAGATCCGCCGGTATCTCCGGGATAACAGTCCGATCCGTGTGAGCCGGTCGCTGCGGGACACGGCGTATAAGGCAATCTATGCTAAAGAAGGGTATATCCGCCGGCACATGAAAGAGCCGACAGTGCAGGAAATCGCGGATGAGATCGGGATATCCAAAGAGGACGTCGTCTTTGCCCTTGACGCGATCCAGAGCCCGATGAGCCTGCAGGAGCCGGTGTACAGTGACGGCGGGGACACCCTTTATGTTATGGATCAGGTCAGCGACAAGAAGAACAAAGAAGAAAACTGGGTGGAGGAGCTCTCACTTGAGGCGGCTATGGAGCGGCTCAATGAGAGGGAGCGCTATATCATCACACTGCGTTTCTTTGAAGGAAAGACACAGATGGAAGTAGCGGACCAGATCAATATTTCCCAGGCTCAGGTCAGCCGTCTGGAAAAAAACGCGCTGAAGACTATGAGGAGATATCTCCTGGGAAAATAGACAAAGACCGCAGCAGAACACAAATGAGAGAGGATGAAGAAAGTTATGTACAGAGCCTGTATATTTGATCTTGACGGAACACTGACTGACACTTTGGAGTCTCTGACCTATTCGGTAAATGAGACGATGAAAGAGATCGGGCTTCCGGGGATCACTTCCGGACAGTGCCGTGAGTTTGTCGGAAACGGTGCAAAGGTACTGATAGAGAAGACTCTGAAGGCGTCAGGGGATGAAGAACTGGCCAGGTTTGACGAGGCATTTGCCGCTTACCAGCGTATATTTGACAAGTGTTGTACCTACCGGGTGAAACCTTATCCCGGCATTCCGGAGATGCTCAGAGAAATGAAAGAACGGGGACTGCGTCTCGGCGTACTGTCCAACAAGCCGGACCGCCAGGCAGTCCATGTGGTGGAAGAAATTTTCGGAAAAGGAGTGTTTGACCATATTCAGGGGCAGAAAGACGATGTCCCGAGAAAACCGGATCCGACGGCAGTACTTTCCATAGCCGGAAAATTTGGAGCCTCACCGTCAGAAACGCTCTATATCGGAGATTCGGAAGTGGACGGCGCTACAGGAAAAGCTGCCGGAATGGATACGATACTGGTGTCCTGGGGATTTCGTTCCCGTGACGTGCTGGAGGCGGCAAAGCCGCTCAGCATAGCAGATACAACAGATGAAATATTGGAGATCATAAGAGAAAAGGATTAGATGTATGAGTGATTACAGTGAAGTATGTTTAAAGACATTTTTAAAAGATCAGGGGAAACTCTTTGATGAACCGGTAGCCGGAAATATAGAGGAAGCCGAGGCATTTCTGGAAGACTGTATGGCTGTTGTCGTGGATTCCATTGATGAAGTGAGAGAATATTTCGAGGAAGAGGGCGTGGATGTGGACGGCCTGGGACCAGATGAACTGGAAGAAGCATCTGAAGTCTTCCCCCTTCCTGACGGGAAATATCTGATCGTAGAAGGATAAGAAGACTGAGAGAAAATCCCCGCAATTTCGGAACATTTTGAAAGCCGCAGTTTATTCGACTGCGGCTTTTTCAACGGCTTCCCGTATCGCGTCCAGTATGATCCGGGATGTATAAGGTGCATCTTCCGGCAGGGCGATATCGTCGAGAGACTGGGTCTCGCAGATCTGTTCGGCAATGTCCTCTATGGCCGGCTGTATGAGAGGAAACATGGTCGTTACTGTCTCGTCAAGATTGGAAAAGCGTATGGAGTTGATCCGGGTTTCATCAACGGATACCTCTACCTCAAGATTTGTGTTGTTCAGTGTAAGGGCAGAGGTATAAATGCCGGGAGTATAGCGATTCCCGGTATCTGTCTGATCAGTCCTGCTGTCCGGCCGGAACATGATGACAAGAAGGATGATCAGTACGATCGCCAGCGCGGCAAAGATCGCCGTGTAGATGATCTCTTTCATATGCAGGACAACGATTTTAGTTCTGGAACCCATAGAGTTACCTCCCGATTGATTTGGCTGCCGGTGTACGGCGGTCTGCTTTTTTATTAAGTGTATGACTGAAAATCGGAAAATATTCACGGCTTTTGCGTGACAAAGGAGAGTGGATACGGTAAAATAGCTTTTGCGGCGGATGCTCAGACGTAAAAAGGGGAGCGGATGCCTGCACGTTGATATGCAGACACATGACATGGAGGAAGAAAGACATGTTTATAATAGCAGGGCTGGGAAACCCGGACAGACAGTATGAAGGAACGAGACATAATGTGGGATTTGATGTAATAGACAGGCTGGCAGATAAATACAATATAGCGGTAGACGTGAAAAAGCACAGGGCGCTGCTCGGCAAAGGAGTTATAGAAGGGCAGAAAGTGATCCTTGCAAAGCCGCAGACGTATATGAATTTAAGTGGTGAGAGCATACGCAGTCTTGTGGATTACTATAAGATCGACGGGGAGCATGAGCTGCTTGTCATTTACGATGATATCAATCTGGGAGTCGGTCAGCTGCGAATCCGTGAAAAAGGAAGTGCAGGCGGGCATAACGGGATTAAAAATATCATCGCTCATCTCGGTACGCAGGTGTTCCCGCGGATCCGGGTCGGAGTGGGAGAAAAGCCGTCCCGGTATGATCTGGCGGACTATGTGCTCGGACATTTTTCCAAGGCAGAGAAAGAACTGATGGATGAGGGATACGATCATGCAGTGAAAGCAGTGGGGATGATCCTCTCCGGCCGGATCGGTGATGCTATGAGTGAGTATAACAGGAAGAAAAAGGAAGAACCGCGGTTATAACACGCAGCAATATGAAAAGGGGACAGGACAATACATGCAGGCTTTACTTGCTCCGCTTGGTGAACTTGCGGACTATCAGGAAATTTTAAAAGTCAGAAAAAAGGAAGAAGGGATCATACAGATCGCAGGGTGTGTCGGTTCGCAGAAGACACATCTGATGTATGCGCTGGGCGATGGCTTTGAATACAGGGTCATCGTTTTTTCCAGTGAGGAAAAGGCCAAAAAAACCTTTGATGAATATCGTATTTTTACAGATGATGTATACTTTTATCCTGCACGTGACCTGCTTTTTTACTATGCAGATATCAAGGGAAATCTGCTCACTGACAGCCGGATGGGAGTACTGCGTGCACTGATCGAGAAGGAAAAAGACAGAAGTATCACGGTCATTACCACGATGGATGCGTTTTTGGACGGACTGGCAAGTCCCGCGGAACTTAGAAGTCACAGGATCAGGCTCGCAGGGGGAGATGTGGTCGATCTTACGGAACTTGAAAAAAAGCTGACTGAGACGGGCTATCAAAGGGAAAGCCAGATCGAAGGGCCCGGACAATTCGCCGTGCGCGGCGGCATCATGGATATATTTCCGCTCACAGAAGAACTTCCTGTCAGGATTGAACTGTGGGGGGATGAGATCGATTCGATCCGAAGCTTTGATCCGGAAAGCCAGCGCTCTGTAGAAAATCTGGATGAAGTTATGGTTTATCCGGCATCCGAGACTTGGAAAGAAGGGATGGAGACGGTTACTTTTCTGGAATATTTTCCAAAAGAAAAGAGCCTCATTTTCCTGGATGAGCCCCAGCGGCTCCAGGAGAGCGCGGAATCTGTTGAACAGGAGTATTTTAGCAGCCGTGAGAACAGGATCGCTTCAGATCTGGATGATGCGGGTGCAGACCTTACAGTATACGGGACGAAAGATATTATCAATGCGATGAATCTCTACAGCGGGATCGCACTGACCACACTGGAGTCAAGGTGTGGTCTGTTCCGGGTGAGGGGGATTTACAGTATACAGACAAAAGGCGTCAATCCGTATAACAACAGTTTTGAACTCCTTACACGCGACCTGAAGCGCTTAAAGAGGAACGGATACAGAGTCATCCTCTTATCCGGGTCAAGAACAAGGGCAAAGCGTCTTGCGGAAGACCTGAGAGACTATGATCTGAGCAGTTTCTACAGCGAGGATATGGAGCGGCAGGTAAATCCAGGGGAGATCATGGTATCATATGGATATGTGGCTGAGGGATATGAGTATCCCATGCTGAAATTCATGGTCATCTCAGAAACAGATATCTTCGGGAGAAAGAAAAAGAAGAAACGCAGAAAGAAATACGAAGGGCAGAAGATCCAGAATTTTACAGAACTTAAGCCCGGTGATTATGTCGTCCACGAAAACCACGGGATCGGAATCTACAAAGGCATCGAGAAGATCGAGGTGGAGAAAGTCGTCAAGGATTACATGAAGATCGCCTATGCAGACGGAGGCGTGCTCTATATCCCGGTGGCGCAGATGGACCTGATCCAGAAATATGCCGGAGCCGATGCGAAAAAGCCGAAGCTCAATAAGCTGGGGACGATCCAGTGGGGAAAGACAAAGAGCCAGGTAAAGAAGGCGGTCCAGGCAGTTGCAGAAGATCTGGTGGAGCTCTATGCTGCCAGGCAGCAGTCAGAGGGATTTGTCTATGGACCGGATACAGTTTGGCAGAAAGAATTTGAGGAGATGTTCCCCTTTGAAGAGACCGAGGACCAGATCCAGGCGATAGAAGATACAAAACATGATATGGAGAGTACAAAGATCATGGACCGGCTGATCTGCGGAGATGTGGGGTACGGAAAGACGGAAATCGCGATCAGGGCGGCATTTAAGGCCGTCCAGGAAGGAAAACAGGTTGTTTACCTTGTGCCTACTACAATTCTTGCTCAGCAGCATTACAATACATTTGTCCAAAGGTTAAAGGATTTTCCGGTCCGGATCGATCTTCTGTGCCGGTTCCGTTCATCCTATCAGCAGAAAAAGACAGTGGAGGACCTGAAAAAGGGACTGGTAGATATCGTGATCGGAACCCACCGTGTCCTGTCAAAAGACGTGGGATTCAAGGATCTGGGGCTTTTGATCATTGATGAGGAACAACGGTTCGGAGTAACACATAAAGAAAAGATAAAAAAACTAAGAGAAAATATCGATGTACTCACACTGACTGCCACACCGATCCCGAGAACACTGCATATGAGCCTGATCGGGATACGGGATATGAGCGTACTAGAAGAAGCACCACAGGACCGTATGCCAATCCAGACTTATGTTATGGAATACAATGACGAGATGGTGAGGGAGGCAATCGAGAGAGAACTTTCCCGTGGCGGACAGGTGTACTATGTCTATAACAGGGTCAACGACATTGCGGATGTTGCCGGGCATCTCCAGCAGCTGCTCCCGGAAGCGAATATTTCATTCGCCCATGGGCAGATGCGGGAGCGCGAACTGGAAGACATTATGTATGACTTTATAAACGGGGATATCGATGTACTTGTATCCACAACGATCATCGAGACCGGACTGGATATACCGAATGCCAATACTATGATCATCCAGGATGCGGACCGGTTCGGACTATCCCAGCTCTATCAGCTCAGAGGACGTGTGGGACGCTCCAACCGGATGGCATATGCATTCCTTCTCTACCGAAGAGACAAACTCTTAAAAGAAGTGGCAGAGAAGAGGCTTGCCGCAATCCGTGAATTTACGGATCTGGGATCCGGTATCAAGATCGCCATGCGCGACCTTGAGATCCGGGGAGCCGGCAACCTGCTCGGAGAAGCACAGAGCGGCCATATGGAAGCAGTGGGATATGACATGTACTGCAAAATGTTAAATGAAGCAGTCCTGAAGCTCAAAGGAGAAGGAGAAGAGGAAAGCTTTACAACAACCATCGATCTGAATATTGACGCTTACATTCCGGACTCTTATATCAAAAATGAATATCAGAAACTGGATATCTACAAAAGAATTGCGACTATTTCCAATGAGGAAGAGATGGATGATATGACGGAGGAGCTCATCGACCGGTTTGGAGACATCCCGAAGAAGGTACAGCAGCTTCTGCATATTGCGGCGCTGAAAGGACTTGCACATTCTGCGTACGTGACGGCAGTGGAGCAGAAAGGCGCGGATATACGGTTTACTATGTATGAGAGGGCGAAGATCGATCCGCAGAAAATCCCTGCCATGCTCGCGGGTTATGGGAAAGACCTTGTGTTCCGGACGGAGGAGCCGCCGTACTTTCTGTATCAGAAAAAAGGCAGGAGCGGGAAGGATGCAGGGGAGAGTGTGCTCGACACAGTGCGCAGAGTGCTGGAAGATATCAGGGGAATCGCGATTTCGTGATATATTTGTGATTCCTACTTGTTACTTTATTTAAAACACGTTATAATGTATCAGTATGCGGGTATCACGTATATGTTTTATTATATACCCGGAAAAGAGGAGGATACTTATGGTACATTTCGGAAAAAAGGCTGCGGTACTGACAGCAGCGGGAGTCCTTGCGGCGACTGCTGTGACCGGATGCAGCGGTTCGATCAATACAGATGCGGTCGTTGCCACAGTAGGTGATGACGAGATCAGCCTCGGAGTGGCAAACTTCTATGCGAGGATGACGCAGGGACAATATGAGACTTATTATGCAAGTATGATGGGGACTACCGGAGATGCTATGTGGACCCAGGAAGCCGGCGAAGATCAGACATATGAGGAATCGGTCAAGGACGGCCTTTTAGAAAATCTGGAGAATATGTATCTTATATCACAGCATGCGGCAGATTATGAAGTGTCTCTGACTGAGGAGGAAGAAGATGCCATTGCAGAGGCTGCAGCACAGTTTGATGAAGATAATACGGACGAAGCGAAGGAAACCGTATCCGGATACCGCAAGGATATTGAAGAATTTCTCAGACTTGCAACGATACAGACAAAGATGGACAGCAAGATGAGAGAGGGCGTGGACGAGGAAGTATCTGATGAAGAAGCTGCACAGAAAGCAATGCAATACGTCTTTTTCTCATATACGACTACGGATGACTCCGGTAATACCACAGAGCTTACTGATGAAGAGAAAGAGAGCCTGAAGACAGATGCCCAGTCACTTGTGGACAGAGTAAATGCAGGCGAAGATATCTCCACTGTTGCAGAGGAATTTGGTCAGACAGCATACGACCTGACATTTGATTCGGAAAGTACAAGCCCGAATGAGGATCTGATCGCTGCGGTTGACGCTTTTGATACGGAAGGACAGGTGACAGATGTCATTGAGGCTGATGACGGACTCTATGTAGGACGGCTTACGAGCCTTCTGGACCGTGATGCGACGGATCAGAAGAAAGAGACGATCATTGAGGAACGCAGGCAGGAACAGTATGATTCACTTCTGGAAGAGTGGAGAAATGACACGGATATCCAGGTGGATGAGAAAGTCTGGGATAAGGTTGACTTTGAAGATACCGGAGTGACGATCATCACTTCCGAGACAGAGGAGGAGACTGCGACAGACGAGGACAGCACGGAAGATACAACGGAAGGAAGCAGCGAGAGTACGGATGACAGCAGTGAAGATTCGTCTGTATCAGAAGACAGTGCTTCCGAATAAGAGAATACGCATAAAAAAACAGTGGCCGTTTTGCGGTCACTGTTTTTCTGCAGATACGGGATCAGATATATTCCAGTTTTTCAAAATAGTGCATCAGAATATCTGCGCAGTTTTCAACGCCCAATTCGGATGTATCGAGGATCATATGATAATCATTTACATCACCCCAGGTTTTTCCTGTATGTTCATAATAATAGGCAGCTCTTTCTTCATCAGTCGTCTCCACTTTTTCCTTTGCTTCGTCATAGCTTAAGTTTTCCTTATCCATGATCCTGTGGATGCGGTCTTCTTTGTCCGCGCATACGAAGATGTTCAGGACATTCATTCTGTCTTTCAGGATATCAGAAGCGCAGCGGCCAAGGATGATGCACGGCTTTTCCGCCAGTCTGCGTATAGCCTCAGCTTCGTTTTCGTACATATGGTCATTCAGTTTCTGCTCAATGTACGCCTTGTCATATACAGGGATATGAAGCTGTTCGGAAAGTTCTTTTGCGATGATACTTGCACCGGTTCCGAAACGGCGGCTCATGGTGATTACTAATTTCATAAGAACTCCTCCTTTGTATTTACAAAAATCAGATACCTGTTATTATAACACTTCTTCTGCGATTTGTCTGCCGAGAGATTTTAATTCTTCCATCTGGGCATCTTTTACGGAAGATCTGATCGTGACATTTGCCACCATCAGAGACATATCTTTCATCTCGCTGATCTTTGTGCTGATGAGTTTCGTGCTCTGCGGCGCCCAGCTTCCGTTTCCAAGAACGGCTATCGTACGGTTTTTGAGTGCGAGAGCCTTCATATCTTCAAGATAATTGTCCATCAGCGGATAGATGCCATTATTATATGTAGGTGCTGCAAGTACGATATGGCTGTACTTGAAACTGTCCGCGATCAGCCCGGAGACATGTGTTTTGGAGATATTGTGCATACAGATATTTTTGACTCCTTCATCGGCGAGGATGGAAGCAAGGATCTCCGCCATATTCTCTGTGTTGCCGTACATGGATGCATATGCGATCATGACGCCTTTTTCTTCCGGCTCATATCTGCTCCATTTGTCATATTTGCCGATGATGTAATCCAGATTTGTTCTCCAGACCGGTCCGTGGAGCGGGCAGAGCATCTGAATGTCAAGGCCGGCAGCTTTCTTCAGGACACTCTGTACCTGCATGCCGTATTTTCCGACAATATTCGTATAGTAACGGCGGGCTTCATCGAGCCAGTCACGGTCAAAATCCACTTCGTCATTAAAAATGTTGCCGTTTAATGCCTTAAATGTACCGAATGCATCGGCACAGAACAGGATTTTGTCTGTCTCGTCGTAAGTCATCATGACTTCCGGCCAGTGTACCATAGGAGCCATTACGAAGTGAAGGGTATGTTTTCCTGAAGAGAATGTATCCCCCTCTTTAACGGTGATCATTTTCCCTTCCAGATCGAATCCGAAGAACTGGTCGATCATGGGGAATGTCTTTGCGTTGCCGATGATCTGAATATCCGGATAGCGCAGGACCAGTTCGTCGATCATAGCGCAGTGATCCGGCTCCATATGATTTACGATCAGATAGTCGAGCGGTCTCCCATTAAGGACTGCCTGTACATTTTCTAAAAACTGACGTCCGACAGCATAATCAGCAGAATCAAAAAGAACAGTCTTCTCATCGAGGAGAAGATAGGAATTATATGAAACTCCGTCAGTGAGCGGGAAGATATTCTCGAACAGCTCAATGCGCCGGTCGTTTGCCCCCACCCAGTACAAATCTTCTGTTACTTTTCTGAAACAGTGCATGAAAAATTCCTCCTTGTAAAAAAATGATCATGAGATTGTGAATGAATAAACAAATGTCAACGATTCTATTCTACCATAAAAGATAAAATTCGCAATATGCGTATTTATTTTCATGCAAGGAACTGATATCATTTAAGCACAGGCTTTATTTCTACGTTGACGCGCCCACACAAGTAAAAAGATCAAGCCTGTAAATTCCAGAAGAGAAAGGTGAGTAAAATGTTATTTGTATGTTATCCGAAATGCAGTACATGTATGAAGGCAAAAAAATGGCTCGAAGAAAATGGAAAAGAGTATGAGATGCGGGATATCAAAACAGAAAATCCGACAGAGGAAGAACTTTCGGACTGGTGGAAAAAGAGCGGACTGCCTCTGAAGAGATTTTTTAATACAAGTGGAAACTTGTATAAGGAAATGAAACTGAAAGATAAACTTCCGGAAATGAGTGAAGAAGAACAGATCCGCCTGCTCTCCACTGACGGCATGCTCGTAAAGCGCCCGATTCTTGTTGATGGCGATAATGTCCTTGTGGGATTCCGCCAGAAAGAATGGGAAGAAAATATTTAAAAAATGAAATTTATGCTTGCATAATACCCCTAAAGGGTATATACTCTCATTGTAAGAGGAATACCCTTTGGGGGTTTATTTTTATAGAGGATACTTTAATCGAAAGGAGAATGGAAAACTATGGAAGAAACAAATAAAGTCTGTCCGGCATGCAAACACAGGACAAAGGAACGGACCGAGAAAGAGAGAAAAGACATGCTCAACCGTCTGAGCCGTATCGAGGGTCAGGTAAGAGGTATCAAAAAAATGGTTGAAAATGATGTGTACTGTCCGGATATCCTGATCCAGGTGTCGGCGGTCAATGCAGCACTCAACAGTTTTAATAAAGTACTTCTGGCAGAGCATATCCGTTCCTGTGTCGCGGAGGACATCAGAGAAGGAAAGGAAGAGACGATAGACGAGCTTGTACTTGTCCTTCAGAAATTAATGAAATAGGAGGAATCAATATGGAACAATACAACGTGACAGGCATGAGCTGTGCTGCCTGCAGCGCCCGTGTAGAGAAAGCGGTCTCAAAAGTTCCGGGCGTGACATCCTGTTCCGTGAGTCTTCTGACAAACTCTATGGGAGTGGAAGGGACCGCTTCCCCGGCAGATATCATCGCTGCAGTTGAAGGGGCGGGATACGGAGCGTCCGAAAAGGGAGCGGAACACAGTGCAGGTAAAGCAGGAAGCGCAGGAATGTCCATTGCTGAGGCGGAAGATTCGTTAAAAGACAGGGAGACGCCGAAGATGAAGAGAAGGCTGATCGCTTCTCTGTGTTTCCTGATCCCGCTGATGTATTTCTCCATGGGACATATGATGTGGAACTGGCCGGTTCCGGCATTCCTGGAAGGAAATCATGTGGCCATGGGCCTGTTCCAGCTTCTGCTGACGACAGCCGTTATGGTGATCAACCAGAAGTTTTTTATCAGTGGATTTAAAGGGCTGATCCACAGGGCTCCGAACATGGATACTCTCGTAGCCCTGGGAGCCGGAGCTTCTTACGGCTACAGCCTCTACGCACTTTTTGCCATGACAGATGCACAGATACAGGGGAATATGGCGGGTGTAATGTCCTATATGCATGAATTTTACTTCGAGTCAGCCGCCATGATCCTGACGTTGATCACGGTAGGAAAGATGCTGGAGGCAAGATCAAAAGGAAAGACCACGGATGCCCTGAAAAGTCTGATGAAACTGGCTCCGAAGACGGCTGCGGTGATAAGAAACGGCGTGGAGGAGGAAGTCTCCATCGATCAGGTGAGAAAAGGTGACGTGTTCGTTGTAAGGCCGGGTGAGAATATCCCGGTGGACGGAATCGTGCTGGAAGGAACCAGTGCAGTCAATGAATCTGCGCTGACCGGGGAGAGTATTCCTGTGGATAAAAATGAGGGCGACGCTGTTTCAGCGGCCACGTTAAATCAGTCCGGTTTCCTGCGCTGCGAGGCTACACGTGTAGGGGAGGATACAACACTCTCGCAGATCATTCAGATGGTGAGTGACGCCGCGGCAACAAAAGCTCCCATTGCGAAAGTCGCTGACCGTGTTTCCGGTGTATTTGTACCGGCGGTGATCGCCATTGCATTGGTGACCATTGTCGTCTGGCTTATTGCGGGACAGACAGCGGGGTTTGCACTTGCAAGAGGGATTTCCGTGCTGGTCATCAGCTGTCCGTGTGCGCTGGGACTTGCGACACCTGTAGCGATCATGGTAGGAAACGGTATGGGCGCAAAGAACGGAATCATGTTTAAGACCGCGGTCTCTCTGGAAGAGACAGGAAAGACACAGATCGTTGCCTTAGATAAGACCGGTACGATCACAAGCGGCGAGCCGCGAGTGACGGACATGATCCCGGCTGATGGTGTGACAGAGGAAGAACTGCTGTCCTGGGCATATGTCCTGGAGAAGAAGAGCGAACATCCGCTGGCACATGCCATTCTTGTAAAGGCAGCGGAGCAGGGGGCAGATACCGGAGCTGAGACAGAAGATTTCCGGGCAGTAGCAGGAAACGGACTGTCGGGGAAAATTGACGGTGTGCCTCTCTGCGGCGGTAACCTGAAGTTTATCAGTGAATATGCAGAGATTTCCGATGAGGTCAGGCAGAAAGCAGAGACGCTTGCAGGAGAAGGAAAGACTCCGCTGTTTTTCAGCAGAAACGGAAAACTTGCCGGCATCATTGCAGTAGCGGACGTGATCAAAGAGGACAGCCCGCAGGCAGTAAAAGAATTGCAGAATATGGGAATCCATGTTGTCATGCTGACTGGCGACAATGAGCGTACGGCAAAAGCCATCGGTGCCCAGGCGGGCGTTGATGAAGTGATCGCAGGAGTACTGCCGGAAGGCAAAGAAAGCGTGATCCGTTCCCTGAAACGGAAAGGAAAAGTCGCTATGGTAGGCGACGGCATCAATGATGCGCCGGCTCTTACAAGGGCAGATATGGGAATTGCCATTGGGGCGGGCACGGACATTGCCATTGACGCAGCGGATGTAGTTCTTATGAAGAGCAGACTGAGCGATGTGCCCGCAGCGATCCGGCTGAGCCGGGCCACACTGAGAAATATCCATGAGAATCTGTTCTGGGCTTTCTTCTATAATGTAATAGGAATTCCGCTGGCAGCAGGTGTATGGATCCCGATCTTCGGGTGGCAGTTAAATCCCATGTTCGGGGCGGCGGCGATGAGTCTTTCGAGTTTTTGTGTGGTAAGTAATGCGCTTAGGCTCAACTGGTTCAAAATGTATGATGCCAGCAGAGATAAGAAAATAAAAATCAAGAAAAAAGAGGAGGAAACAACAATGACAAAGACAATGAAAATTGAAGGCATGATGTGCGGACACTGTGAGGCAAGAGTAAAAAAGGTCCTGGAAGCGCTTCCGGAAGTGGATGCGGCTGAGGTGAGCCACGAAGCAGGAACGGCGGTAATTACGTTGAATGCAGGTGTTTCCGACGATGTGCTCAAAAAGGCAGTTGAGGATCAGGATTACAAAGTGCTGGGGATCGAATAGGCTCCCCGGCCTTTTTTTGTTGTAACAGTTCAGCAATGGCGCGGACTGAACTGTTACAACTTGGCAACGGATTTTTTCTGAATTATTGACACACAGGTGTGCAGAGAGTAAAATACTAATGAAGCTGTCCGAATACAAAGAAGTTTTCTGAGATGAGGATGGCGTTTTTATTAACAGACATAGTGTGTTCCGGGGAAAAGCCGACCGGAACAACAGCAGAAAAGGAGGAAAAATATGAAAAAGAAATTTATCAGCGTGTTATTGTGTGCGGCTATGGCAGTCACCCTGATCGCAGGGTGCGGAGCTCCGGCAGCAGAAACCGGCGGAAATGAGGGAGGAGAGTCTTCATCCGAGACAACGGAAGGAATTCCGAAGGATGAGATCAAAGTGGGATTTGTGCATGTATCGGACCCGAGCGATATGGGTTACACATACAATCAGGACCTTGGTACTCAGGAAATGCAGGAAGCACTCGGTTTAAGTGACGATCAGATCGTAAACAAATACAATGTACCCGAGGGTGCCGAGTGCGACACGGCACTGAGAGAACTTGTAGATGCAGGATGCAATATTATCTTTGCGACAAGTTTCGGATTTGAGGATTATGTAAAAGAAGTTGCAGCAGAATATCCGGATATCGAGTTCTGCCATGCTACAGGATATCAGGCGGCAGATTCAGGGCTGGACAACTTCCACAACTATTTTGCATCGATTTATGAAGGACGCTATCTGGCAGGTATCGCAGCAGGAATGAAGACAGAGTCAAATAAGCTCGGTTATGTCGCTGCATTCCCGTTTGCAGAAGTTATCAGCGGATATACGGCATTTTATCTGGGCGCAAAGAGCGTGAACCCGGATGTGACAATGGATATCATGTATACGAATTCCTGGAACGATCCGACAGTTGAGTCCCAGGTGGCTCAGGCATTGATCGACCGCGGATGCGACGTGATCTCACAGCATTCCGATTCTACAGCTCCGGCTACAACAGCAGAAGACAACGGAGTATGGCAGGTTGGTTACAACAATGATATGATCGAGGCGGCTCCGAATGCTTCCCTGATCTCCCCGCGTATTGACTGGGGCATCTATGTGACAGAGGCTGTCCAGGCTGTGATCGATGGAGAGGAAATCCCGGTTGACTGGTGCAGAGGTCTGGAGGACGGTGCAGTTTATCTGTCACCTCTGAACACAGACATCGCTGCAGAAGGCACTCAGGAAGCAATCGACGCGGCTCAGGAAAAACTGATCTCCGGCGAAATCCATGTATTCGACGGACCGCTCTCCGGCGTCAGCCCGGAAGGGGAAGCATATGAGGTTGCGGAAGGCGAATATTATCATGAACAGGAAGAAGCTTCGGCTCCGTCCTGGCTGTATATTGTCGACGGATGCAACGTTGTCGAATAATTTTTGTCAATTCTATATATGTTACAAATACAGAGCCGTCTTCGGACGGCTTTGTTTGTATGGCAGTTCTTTCGCGACAGAGAAAAGCTGTATCTGAAGTGTACAGGCAGCCGGATGCGTCAGGACTATACTAATTACAAAAAAGAGAAAGAAAGAGAAGGAAGGTGAGATTTTGGGAGAGACAACAGAGTATGCAGTAAAGATGCATCATGTGACAAAAACTTTTGGAAAGGTTGTCGCAAATAAAGATGTCAATCTCGAACTGAAGACCGGTGAGATCCTTGCACTCTTGGGTGAAAATGGCAGCGGAAAGACTACCCTGATGAATATGCTGTCTGGTATTTACTTCCCGGACCACGGGGAAATCTTCGTGAAAGGCCGGGAGGTTACGATCCGTTCCCCGAAAGATTCGTTTGCCCTTGGAATAGGTATGATCCATCAGCATTTCAAACTGGTAGACGTGCTGACGGCAGCGGAGAATATCGTACTCGGACTTGACGGAAAAGCTACAGTAAACCGGAAAGAGACCAACAAGAAAGTCGCGGAGCTTGCAAAACGATATGGGTTTGAAATGGACCCGGCAAAGAAAGTTTACAATATGTCTGTTTCGGAAAAGCAGACGGTAGAGATCCTGAAAGTACTTTATAAAGGTGCGGACATCCTGATCCTGGATGAGCCGACGGCGGTGCTGACTCCTCAGGAGACGGACAAACTGTTTGCTGTGCTCCGGAATATGAAAAAAGACGGTAAATCTATTATCATCATCACGCACAAACTTAATGAGGTGCTTGCCATCTCGGACAGGGTAGCAATCCTGCGTAAAGGTGAATATATCGGTGTAGTCAATACGGCGGAGACGGACCAGGCCCAGCTTACAGAGATGATGGTAGGGCGCCCTGTCAGTCTGGAAATCGAGAGACCAGAGGTAGAACGCGGAGAAAAAAGGCTTCAGGTGATCGATCTGACATGTCTGAACGGCGACGGAGTAAAAGCTCTGGACAATGTCTCCTTTGATGCATATGGCGGTGAGATCCTCGGTGTGGCAGGGATCGCAGGAAGCGGACAGAGAGAACTGTGCGAGATCATCGCGGGACTCCATCCCTCCATCGGAGGATCCGTCCTGTATCTGGGCGACCATGACGGGATTCCTGTCCAGGAACGTATTCTGGGCCTGAAACCCGATGAGATCGTAAAAAAGGGAATCTCTATGGCGTTTGTGCCGGAGGATCGTCTGGGAATGGGGCTTGTTGCCGGAATGGATATGACGGACAATGTGATGCTCAGAAGTTATAAATCGAAGAAAGGAATATTCGTAGACCGGAAGACCCCGAAAGAGCTTGCAGAGAAACTGATCGAAGAACTCGAGATCGTGACTCCGGGTGTGGATACTCCTGTAGGAAGGCTTTCGGGAGGAAATGTCCAGAAAGTGCTGCTGGGACGGGAAATTGCCTGTCAGCCTTCCGTGCTGATCGTGGCTTATCCGGTGCGCGGTCTGGATATCAATTCTTCATACAGGATTTATGATCTGCTCAACGAACAGAAGAAAAAGGGCGTTGCGGTTATTTTTATCGGAGAAGATCTTGACGTACTGATGCAGCTTTCCGACCGGATCATGGTCATGTGCGGCGGGAAAGTGAGCGGGATCGTGGATCCGCGCAAAGTTACGAAAGAGGATATAGGCCTTATGATGATCCATACAGATCATCCGTTTGTTAAAGATAAGGAAGAAGACGGGAAAGGGGAGGTGACAGCATGAGTTTACATGGCGCACAGACAAAAGAGCCTCTGATAAGAATGGTGAAGAGAGATACGATGCCGCAGAAAAAGGCATGGGGAATCCGCGCAGCAGCTTTTATCCTCTCTCTTGTGACTGGCGGAATTGTGATCCTCATGCTGGGGCACAATCCGTTTTCTGTCTATATTTCAATGGTAAAAGGTGCATGGGGCTCAAGTACTGTCATCCACGAGACGATCAAGCTGGCAGTG
>DYCJ01000004.1:25283-27273 GCA_019418195.1 Clostridiales bacterium
GCCCCTGTTGATCACCGCGATCGGTATCTCGTTTGCATTTAAGATGAAATTCTGGAATATCGGCGCTGAGGGTCAGATCCTTGTCGGAGCGGTAGCGGCCGGCGCTTTCGGACTTTTTACAGCTCATATTTTTCCGAAGCTTCCGCTGGTGCTGCTCATGATGCTTGCCTCTATCGTGGCAGGCGGAATCTATGGTCTCCTTCCTGCGGTCTGTAAAGCAAAATGGGGTACAAATGAGACATTGTTCACGCTGATGCTGAACTATATTGCGCTGGCATTCATCAAATATCTGATGAACGGTCCTTGGAAGGCTGAAGGAAGCAGTTTTCCAAAGATCGATATGCTCGTGCCGGGTGCGCGCCTCACGAAAGTGTTCGGTGTGCATTGGGGGTGGATACTTGCCCTGGTCCTTGTAGTACTGGCTTATATTTACTTTAATAAGACCAAGCAGGGATATGAAATCGCAGTTGTCGGTGAGAGCAATAATACCGCCAGATATGCCGGCATCAATGTGGGACGCGTTTTCAGACGGACGATGTTTCTCTCCGGTGCACTCTGCGGTCTTGTGGGGATGCTTCAGTTTGCGGGTGCCGATTATACCATTACGGAAGGTACGGCGGGCGGAGTCGGATTTACAGCGATCACGGTGGCCTGGCTTGCGAAGATGAATCCGTTCGGGATGCTGGTCGTCTCCGTGTTTATTGCTATGTTGGAGCGTGGATCTAATGCGATCCAGACACAGTTTAAGATTCCGGCATCGGCTTCTGATCTTCTGATCGGTATTATATTGTTCTTTATGCTCGGCTGTGAATTCTTTATCACATACAAGCTGGTCAGAAGAGGAAAGGAGGAACATCATGCTTAATACTTTGAACGGATTATTTATTGCGGCAGTTCTTGCGGGAACCCCGCTTCTCCTTGGCGCTCTGGGGGAAATACTGACAGAGAAGGCAGGCAACCTGAACCTCGGTGTGGAAGGTATGATGTTTATGGGCGCGATCACAGGACTCGCCGGCTCTTACTATTACGAGCAGGCAGTGATCGCGGGCGGCGGAGAGCCAAGCGGAGTTCTTTCGGCGCTGATCGCTCTTGTGACTTCCTTTATCGCAGGAGCGGGAGGAGCATTGATCTACAGTTTTCTGACGATCACACTGCGTGCAAACCAGAATGTAACCGGTCTTACCCTGACGATCTTTGGTACCGGTTTCGGTAATTTCTTTGGCGAGTACATCGGGCAGCAGGCAGGCGGGTATGTGGCTGTTACGGACGTGACGAAAAAGGCGTTTTCCGGATTGAACATTCCGGTGCTCTCAGATATCCCGGTGCTCGGACAACTGCTTTTCCGGTATAACTGGCTCGTCTACTTTGCGATTATCGTGGCGGTCGTTATGGCGTGGTTTTTCAGCAAGTCCCGTGTAGGGCTGAATCTGAGAGCGGTAGGAGAAGATCCGGCAACAGCCGATGCTGCCGGGATCAACATCACGCTCTATAAGTATCTTGCCACAGTGATCGGCGGAGGAATCTGCGGGATCGGCGGTATGTACATGAGCATGGTGACGACATCCGGTGTATGGGTGCATGACTGCGTCAGCGGCTATGGATGGCTGGCGGTTGCCCTTGTTATCTTTGCAACATGGAGCCCGGCGCGCGGTATGATCGTGGCACTTATCTTTGGCGGTCTGACGATCATGCGTATGTATATCAACATCCCGGGGCTCCCCGCACAGATCTATGATATGGTGCCATATGTGGCTACGATCATCGTGCTCGTTGTGACGAGCATGCGGCAGAGTAAAGAACATGCCCAGCCCAAGAGCTGCGGACTCAATTACTTCCGCGAGGAGCGGTAAGTTCGCGTTTGTCGGACTGAATGCCGATGATATAAGGCCCGAAAACGGACGGAGATGAGGCACTGAAATACTTTTTCGAGATGAACGGCATGTGCTTCAGGCTCCGCTCCATAATCTGAGAAAAACTAAAGGGTCTGGAA
>DYCJ01000040.1:0-12712 GCA_019418195.1 Clostridiales bacterium
GATAGAGGGAGATGATACGGATGAAGCTCCTGACAGAGTATCTGATACAGACCGCTGACGGACCGGCCTACCGGTCGGGAAATCTGGACGGGATGCGCCACCCCTCAGTGGACGGGAAAATGATCCGGGCGGCCGGAGGTATGAGAAATCTGATAAATGAGGCGGAGGAGCTGGAAAAAGCAGGTCTGATCCGGGCAGAACGTAAAAATCTGGGGATGGATATCGTGCGTATCCATTATCCGGTCAGTGTGATACCGGAGCTCTGCATACGTGCCGGAGTGGAAGACCCCAGAGCAAAACAGCTGAGATGGATCCGGGTTGTAGGGAAATGGGCGGGTGAAGCAAAGGGAACTTTCCTTGAACCGTATTACGATGCTCTGCTCCAACGGCTGGAGGCCGGGCAGGATGTAAAGAAACCGGATATGGAGGATGGGGATTTCTTTCATTGCCTGAACCGGGCGGCGGTGATAGAATCACCGGTATGGAGAAGACAGTTCAGCAGTGAAGTGCTGCACGATTCTAAAATGTTTGAGAAGAAATATCAGGATAAGGTCGTGACTGTGCTGGAGAAGTATTCGCCGCTGAGTGAAGAGGGGATGACTGCGGATGATATCCTGAGAGTACACGGGATCAAGACTTACTCGCAGACTCTGGAGTGGAAAGGCCCGCTGGTCTACCGGATCGGGAGCGGGAAGCCGATCGACAGCTCGGTGAACCTTTTCGGGACCGTGATCAACGCACAGACGCTGGAACAGGCAGTGCCAATAGCAGTTCCGGGAATCCGGCATATCATACTCGTTGAGAACAAAGCAAATTATGAATCCATGGACTTCCGGGAGGATACCCTGTACATATACTGCCATGGCTTCTTCTCCCCGAAAGAACTGAAGTTTCTCGGTGCATTGACGGAGATTACAGGTGGAAATACAGAATATCTGCACTGGGGAGATATGGATCTGGGTGGTATCAGGATCTTCCTGTATAATCAGCGGAAATTGTTCCCCGGCCTGAAGCCGTACCGGATGGATGCGTCTGCATATGAAACGGCCATAGCGCAAGGGGCGGGAATTCCCGTGAAAAAAGAAAAGAAAGAAAAGCTTCAAAGGCTGGATGCCGGCGATCTGGACGGATTGAAGGAGTGTATTTTGAAAACAGGGATGGAAATCGAGCAGGAAGCTTTGCTGCTGGTCGATTGAAAAAGTAAATTCCACTGCTAAGAGAAAAATAGTAAAAAGTACTTGACAAAAAACAATCCGGGTGATATGGTAATACAGCAACTGCCGAAGACAGTAGGTGCTGTAAAGCGTAAGGATTAAAACGCCTACCGAGGAGAGTCAGATTTATTACGAGAGTATGAATTTACGAACCTCTGTGTCTTTGGATGCGGAGGTTTCTTTTGGCAGTACACGCAAAATAAATAAGGAGGTGTACCTGAAAGTGGCAAAAGTTGAATTAAAACAGCCGATCGTACAGGCAATCGCAGAAGAGATCAAGGATGCTCAGTCAGTTGTTCTTGTTGATTACCGCGGACTTACAGTTGCTCAGGATACAGAGCTTCGTAAGCAGCTCAGAGAAGCAGGTGTGGTATACAAGGTTTATAAGAACACCATGATGAAGAGAGCTTTCGAAGGAACAGAGTGTGAAGGCCTTGAGAGCTGCCTGGAAGGACCGAGCGCTATCGCAATCTCCAAAGATGACGCGACAGCTCCGGCAAGAATCCTGTGCAACTTCGCAAAAGACGCACCGGCACTTGAGCTTAAGGGCGGTGTCGTAGAAGGTAATGTCTACGATGTCGCAGGACTTACAGAACTTTCCAAGATTCCGTCAAGAGAAGTACTTCTCTCCAGACTCCTTGGAAGTATGCAGTCACCGATTGCCAACTTTGCGCGTGTTATTAAACAGATCGCAGAGAAGGGCGGCGAGACAGCAGAGGCTGAAGCAGCACCGGCAGAGGCTGCAGAGGCACCGGTTGAGGCGGCAGCAGAAGCTCCGGCTGAGACAGCGGCAGAGTAATGCCGAAACCGCGCGGATAAGCGCATAAAGCGGAGGCGGGAAACCGCACGCGATAAGAAAATAAGAAATCATTTGATGAAATAAGAAAAATGGAGGATATCAAAAATGGCTAAATTGACAACAGCTGAAATGATCGATGCGATCAAAGAGTTATCAGTATTAGAGTTAAACGAGCTTGTAAAAGCTTGCGAAGAAGAGTTTGGCGTATCTGCAGCAGCAGGCGTTGTAGTTGCAGCAGCAGGCGGAGACGGAGCTGCAGCAGCAGAGGAGAAAGATGAGTTTGATGTAGAGCTTGTATCTGCAGGAGCTTCCAAGGTTAAAGTTATCAAAGCTGTACGTGAGATCACAGGTCTCGGACTGAAAGAGGCTAAAGAGCTCGTAGACAACGCTCCGAAGGTACTCAAAGAGGCTGTTTCCAAGGCTGAGGCTGAGGAGATCAAGGCTAAACTTGAGGAGCAGGGTGCTGAGGTTAACCTGAAATAATCAGGAAACTGAAATCCTGTTGTCACAGAGACGGATGTCCGTCACTGACAAGAGATAAAACACGGACCGTGGAAGAGTTTAGAGATCAGACGCTTCTGCGGTCTTTTGAATTGAAAAGGGCGTATGATACCACATATGCTGAAAAATGTCAAGATAAATTGAAAAATAGTTGTTGACAGTATAAAGAGTTTTGTGATATAGTAAAAAATGCACTATTATGGAAAGGTATGCCATATAAGACGCATTATTATAATGTCGCAAGGCTCTTTTCATTATGTATAGATTAACAAGAGGAGTGAAACGTCAATGGAGAAAAACAGGATCCGTCCCATTAAAACCGGAAACAGCTTCCGCATGAGCTATTCCAGGCAGAAGGAAGTATTGGAGATGCCCAATCTCATTGAAGTTCAGAAAGATTCCTATCAGTGGTTTCTGGATGAAGGTCTCAAAGAGGTGTTCGATGATATTTCCCCTATCTCAGATTTCAGTGGACATCTGAGTCTGGAATTTGTGGATTTCACACTCTGCGAAGATGATGTGAAATACACGATCGACGAGTGCAAAGAGCGCGATGCGACTTATGCGGCACCCTTGAAAGTAAGGGTAAGGCTCCACAATAAAGAGACTGATGAGATCAATGAGCATGAGATCTTCATGGGAGATCTTCCGCTGATGACGAAGACAGGTACGTTTGTCATCAACGGGGCAGAACGTGTCATCGTCAGCCAGCTTGTGCGTTCACCGGGAATCTATTATGGCATTGCCCATGATAAGCTCGGTAAAAAACTCTATTCGGCGACCGTTATCCCGAACAGAGGTGCATGGCTTGAGTACGAGACTGACTCCAATGACGTTTTTTACGTGCGCGTTGACCGTACGAGAAAAGTGCCGATCACAGTGCTGATCCGTGCACTTGGTATCGGTACGAACGCTGAGATCATCGATCTGTTCGGCGAGGAACCGAAGATCCTTGCGAGCTTTGGAAAGGACACTGCTGAGAACTATCAGGAGGGTCTGTTAGAGCTGTACAAAAAGATCCGTCCGGGCGAGCCGCTTGCAGTGGACAGTGCTGAGAGTCTGATCAACAGTATGTTCTTTGATCCGAGACGCTATGATCTGGCGAAAGTAGGACGCTATAAATTCAATAAGAAACTGATGCTCAGAAACCGTGTGAACGGCTGTATCCTTGCGGAAGATGTTGTCAGCCCGCTGACAGGTGAAGTTGTGGCTGAAAAAGGGACAAAGATCACACGTGAGATCGCTGACGCAATCCAGAATTCGGCGGCTGAGTATCTGTGGGTAGAGGGAGAGGATGCTTCCAGAAATATTAAGATCCTTTCCAATATGATGGTAGATCTGCAGGCAGTCGTAGACATTGATCCGAAAGAGGCCGGCGTGACAGAGCAGGTGTACTATCCGGTGCTGGCAGGCATCATCGAGGAGTCAGCAGGAGACATCGATGAGATGAAGCGTATGATCAGACGCGATATTCACGACCTGATCCCGAAGCATATTACGAAGGAAGATATTCTTGCTTCTATTAACTATAATATCCATCTTGAGTATGGCATCGGAAACGATGATGATATCGATCATCTGGGCAACCGCCGTATCCGTGCAGTGGGTGAACTCCTTCAGAACCAGTACAGGATTGGCCTGTCCAGACTGGAGAGAGTTGTGCGCGAGCGTATGACGACACAGGATCAGGAGGGCATTTCTCCGCAGTCACTGATCAATATCAAACCGGTGACCGCAGCTGTGAAAGAATTCTTCGGATCTTCCCAGTTATCTCAGTTCATGGATCAGAACAACCCGCTGGGTGAGCTGACACATAAGAGACGTCTCTCCGCTTTGGGACCAGGCGGTCTTTCCAGAGACCGTGCCGGATTCGAGGTGCGTGACGTACATTACTCCCACTACGGAAGAATGTGCCCGATCGAGACTCCTGAGGGTCCGAACATCGGTCTGATCAACTCTCTTGCATGCTATGCAAGGATCAACCAGTACGGATTTATCGAGGCACCGTACCGCAAGGTCGACAAGTCTGATCCGGCAAATCCGCGCGTAACGGACGAAGTAGTCTACATGACTGCAGACGAAGAGGATAACTATCATGTAGCTCAGGCGAATACGCCTCTTGATGAGGAAGGACACTTTGTAAATAAGAATGTGTCCGGTCGTTACCGTGAAGAGACACAGGAGTATGAGAGAAATAAATTCGACTACATGGATGTATCTCCGAAGATGGTATTCTCCGTGGCTACAGCGCTGATCCCGTTCCTGCAGAACGATGACGCGAACCGTGCCCTCATGGGATCCAACATGCAGCGTCAGGCAGTGCCGCTGCTGACGACAGAGGCTCCGGTAGTCGGTACAGGTATGGAAGTAAAGGCTGCCGTTGACTCAGGCGTATGTATCGTTGCTGAGGAGGCGGGAACAGTTGAAAGCTCCACTTCCACAGAAATCGTGATCCGTCACGAGGACGGAACGAAGAAGTCATATAAACTGACAAAGTTCCAGAGAAGTAACCAGAGCAACTGCTACAATCAGAGACCGATCGTCGACAAAGGCGATGTAGTGGAAAAAGGTCAGGTGATCGCAGACGGTCCGTCCACTTCCGGCGGCGAGATGGCGCTGGGTAAGAATCCCCTGATCGGATTCATGACATGGGAAGGTTACAACTACGAGGATGCCGTTCTCTTAAGTGAGAGACTGGTACAGGATGATGTTTATACTTCTGTCCACATCGAAGAGTATGAGGCAGAAGCAAGAGATACAAAGCTCGGACCTGAGGAAATCACGAGAGATATCCCGGGCGTGGGCGATGATGCGCTGAAAGATCTGGATGAGAGAGGTATCATCCGCATCGGTGCTGAGGTACGCGCGGGAGATATCCTTGTCGGAAAAGTAACTCCAAAGGGAGAGACCGAGCTGACAGCAGAGGAGAGACTTCTCCGTGCGATCTTCGGTGAGAAGGCACGTGAGGTAAGAGATACTTCCCTGAAAGTGCCGCATGGTGAATATGGTATTGTCGTGGACGCAAAAGTGTTTACAAGGGAGAACGGAGACGAGCTCTCACCGGGAGTAAACCAGTCAGTCCGCATCTATATTGCACAGAAGAGGAAGATTTCCGTCGGTGATAAGATGGCCGGACGTCATGGTAACAAGGGTGTCGTTTCCCGCGTGCTTCCGGTCGAAGATATGCCGTTCCTTCCGAACGGACGCCCGCTTGATATCGTGCTTAACCCGCTGGGTGTGCCGTCACGTATGAATATCGGACAGGTACTTGAGATCCATTTAAGTCTTGCAGCGAAAGCACTCGGATTTAACATCTCAACGCCGGTATTCGACGGCGCAAACGAGGTGGATATCATGGATACCCTGGACCTCGCAAATGATTATGTAAACCTTGAGTGGGATGAATTTGAGAAGAAACACGGAGAGGAGCTTCTTCCGGAAGTTCTCCAGTATCTTTCTGACAACAGAGAACACAGGAAACTGTGGAAGGGAGTGCCGCTTTCCAGAGATGGTAAGGTCCGCTTAAGAGACGGGCGTACCGGAGAATTCTTTGACAGCCCGGTTACGATCGGACACATGCATTACCTGAAGCTGCATCACCTTGTCGACGACAAGATCCATGCACGTTCCACAGGTCCGTACTCACTTGTTACACAGCAGCCGCTGGGCGGTAAGGCGCAGTTTGGAGGACAGCGTTTCGGAGAGATGGAGGTGTGGGCTCTTGAGGCCTACGGCGCATCTTACACACTTCAGGAGATCCTGACGGTAAAATCTGATGATGTTGTCGGACGTGTGAAGACTTATGAGGCCATCATCAAAGGCGAGAATATCCCTGAACCAGGAGTTCCGGAGTCCTTCAAGGTACTCTTAAAAGAGCTGCAGTCACTGGCACTCGATGTCCGCGTGCTGCGTGACGACAACACAGAAGTCGAGATCATGGAGAATGTCGACTACGGAGAGACGGATCTGCGCCATATCATTGAAGGAGACAGAAAGTACCGTGATGATAATGAATCTTTCGGTGACCATGGATTTACAGAGCAGGAATTCGTAGGAGAAGAGCTGGAGGATATCGAACCGGAGGAAGAACCGGATGACAGTGATCTGGAAGGAATTGAATTCGACGAGTATTCTGGATATGATGAAAACTAATGGGAGGAGCCATATCTATGCCAAATAACAATGAACAACAATATCAACCGTTAACATTTGATGCGATCAAGATCGGGCTGGCTTCACCGGAAAAGATCCTTGAGTGGTCCAGAGGCGAGGTCACAAAACCGGAGACGATCAACTACAGGACATTAAAGCCTGAGAAGGACGGCCTGTTCTGTGAGAGGATCTTCGGACCGAGCAAGGACTGGGAGTGTCACTGCGGTAAGTATAAGAAAATCCGTTACAAGGGCGTTGTGTGCGACCGTTGCGGAGTTGAGGTCACAAAGTCAAGCGTGCGCCGTGAGCGTATGGGACATATAGCTCTTGCGGCTCCTGTATCCCATATCTGGTATTTTAAGGGCATCCCGAGCCGTATGGGACTGATCCTCGACATTTCCCCGAGGACGCTGGAGAGAGTTCTCTACTTTGCATCCTATATTGTGCTGGATAAAGGAGAGACGGATCTGCAGAATAAACAGATCCTCTCTGAGGCAGAATATCAGGAGCAGAGAGAAAAATGGGGGAGCGGCGCATTCCGTGTAGGAATGGGTGCTGAGGCCATCAAAGAGCTCCTTGAGGCGATCGATCTGGAGAAGGAGTGCGAAGAACTTCAGAAATCCCTGGAAAATGCAACAGGACAGAAACGTGCCAGGATCGTGAAGAGACTGGAGGTTGTCGAGGCGTTCCTTGAGTCAGGAAACCGTCCGGAGTGGATGATCCTGACAGCGATTCCGGTCATTCCGCCGGATCTGCGCCCGATGGTGCAGCTGGACGGAGGACGTTTTGCAACATCTGATTTAAATGACCTTTACAGAAGAATTATTAACAGAAATAACCGTCTGAAAAGACTGCTGGAGCTCGGTGCGCCGGATATTATCGTGCGAAACGAGAAACGTATGCTCCAGGAGGCGGTAGACGCACTGATCGACAACGGCCGCCGCGGCCGCCCGGTCACAGGTCCTGGAAACAGAGCCCTGAAGTCTCTGTCCGATATGCTGAAAGGTAAATCCGGACGTTTCCGTCAGAACCTGCTCGGAAAACGTGTTGACTATTCCGGACGTTCCGTTATCGTCGTAGGACCGGAACTGAAGATCTACCAGTGCGGTCTCCCGAAAGAGATGGCGATCGAACTGTTTAAACCGTTTGTTATGAAAGAGCTTGTTGCAAACGGAACAGCACACAATATAAAGAATGCAAAGAAGATGGTTGAGAGACTCCAGCCGGAGGTGTGGGATGTGCTCGAGGAAGTGATCAAAGAGCATCCGGTTATGCTGAACCGTGCCCCCACGCTTCACAGACTTGGTATCCAGGCGTTTGAGCCGATCCTTGTAGAAGGTAAGGCGATCAAGCTTCATCCGCTCGTTTGTACCGCTTACAATGCGGACTTCGACGGAGACCAGATGGCTGTCCATGTACCGCTGTCTCAGGAAGCACAGGCGGAGTGCCGTTTCCTGCTCCTGTCTCCGAACAACCTGCTGAAACCGTCAGACGGTGGTCCGGTAGCCGTTCCGTCACAGGATATGGTCCTTGGTATATACTATCTGACACAGGAACGCCCGGGAGCGAAGGGAGAAGAAATGTTTTTCCGCAGCGTGAGCGAGGCAATCCTTGCTTATGAAAACGGCTATATTACCCTGCATTCCAAGATTAAAGTCCGTGTATCAAAGACAATGCCGGACGGAACTGTGAAGACAGGAACGATCGACGCAACGCTGGGACGCCTGCTCTTCAATGAAATCATTCCGCAGGATCTCGGATTTGTCGACAGAGAGGTTCCGGGCAATGAGCTGAAGATGGAGATTGATTTCCATGTAGGCAAGAAACAGTTAAAACAGATCCTCGAGAAAGTTATCAACACACACGGCGCTACACAGACAGCGGAAGTACTCGATGATGTAAAATCTATCGGATACAAATACTCTACAAGAGCTGCTATGACCGTATCTATTTCGGATATGACAGTGCCGCCGCAGAAACCTCAGATGATCGAGGAAGCACAGAATACAGTGGACAGGATCACAAAGAACTACAAGCGTGGTCTTATCACAGAGGAAGAGCGCTACAAAGAAGTCGTAGAGACATGGAAAGCAACTGATGACAAGCTGACAGACGCCCTGCTTTCCGGTCTTGATAAATATAACAACATCTTTATGATGGCAGATTCCGGAGCCCGTGGTTCCGATAAGCAGATCAAACAGCTTGCCGGTATGCGTGGTCTTATGGCCGACACGACTGGACGTACGATCGAGCTGCCGATCAAGTCCAACTTCCGTGAAGGTCTGGACGTACTGGAATACTTCATGTCCGCCCACGGAGCGCGTAAAGGTCTGTCCGATACGGCTCTGCGTACGGCCGATTCCGGTTACCTGACAAGACGTCTGGTAGACGTATCCCAGCAGCTGATCATCCATGATACGGACTGTGTGGGACCGGATGAGGAGATTCCGGGAATGTATGTACACGCATTCACAGACGGAAACGAAGAGATTGAGAGCCTGCAGGATCGTATCACAGGACGCTTCTCCTGCGAGGACATTAAAGATAAAGACGGAAATGTGCTCGTGAAGAAGAACCATATGATCACACCGCGCCGTGCAGAGCGTGTGATCAAGAAAGGTGTGGATGAGAGCGGAGAACCGATCAGCAAGGTCAAGATCCGTACGATCCTTACCTGCCGCTGTAAGGACGGCGTATGTGCGAAGTGTTATGGCGCCAACATGGCAACAGGCGAAGTCGTACAGGTCGGAGAGGCTGTCGGTATCGTGGCTGCACAGTCGATCGGTGAGCCGGGTACACAGCTTACCATGCGTACGTTCCATACCGGTGGAGTTGCCGGAGATGATATCACACAGGGTCTTCCCCGTGTCGAGGAGCTTTTCGAGGCAAGAAAGCCGAAGGGACTTGCGATCATCACAGAGTTTGCCGGAAAGGCGACGATCAGTGATACAAAGAAGAAACGCGAAGTCATCGTCACAAACGACGAGACAGGCGAATCGAAAGCTTATCTCATTCCGTACGGATCACGTATCAAGATTCAGGACGGTGCAGTTCTTGAAGCAGGAGATGAGCTTACAGAAGGTAGTGTAAATCCGCATGATATCCTGAAGATCAAAGGCCTTCGTGCTGCTCAGGATTACATGCTCCGTGAGGTGCAGCGTGTATACCGTCTGCAGGGTGTTGATATCAACGATAAGCATATCGAAGTTATCGTGCGCCAGATGCTGAAGAAGGTCCGTGTGGAGGAGAAGGGAGATTCCGAATTCCTTCCGGGCACGATGGTTGATGTTCTTGAGTTCGAGGATGTGAATAAGCAGCTCGAAGCAGAAGGTAAAGAGCCGGCAGCGGGCGAGCAGATCATGCTCGGTATCACGAAGGCATCCCTTGCAACAGATTCCTTCCTGTCTGCCGCATCCTTCCAGGAGACAACGAAGGTACTGACAGAGGCAGCTATCAAGGGTAAGGTTGACCATCTGAAAGGCCTGAAGGAAAATGTTATCATCGGTAAACATATCCCGGCAGGTACGGGTATGAAGAAGTACCGTGACGTATCTCTGAATACAGACGTCCACATGGAACAGGAACTGAACCTGGATGATGAGCTGGTGCTTGACCTTGGCGATACTCCCGGGGAAGACACAGCAGCTGATATGAATACGGAAGCTGTCACAGGCGATGCGAATGTCGGGACTGTAACAGCGGAAGAAGAGTCATTGGAAACTGATGTACCTGAGATGTCAGGAGAAGAAAACGAGGGTACAGAAGAATAGACAAGCAGGATGAATAATAAAGAAGGCATCCGCATGGAAAATGGTTTGATACCAGATAGTCCGGCGGATGCCTTTGTTATATTTATTTTTTATTCTTCTTCATCTTCAGCCATGCGGTAACCGACTCCGACTTCCGTGAAGATGTATTTTGGCTGGGCGGGATCATCTTCAATTTTGCGTCTTATGTTTGCCATATTAACACGAAGGATTTTATTGTCTCCGTCAGTGTAAGGGCCCCAGACGTTTGAGAGGATGGACGAGTATGTGATCACCTTGCCTGAATTCTGTGCAAGATAGGCAACGATCTTGTATTCGATAGGGGTCAGGTGTATCTCTTCATTATCTACCCGCAGCAGACGTTTTGAAAAATCAAGTGTCATGGCGCCGTGTTTGTAGGGGCGGATATACAAAGGGCTGTCGGTCCGAAGACGGTTGCTGTGCCGCAGGGAAGCGCGAATGCGGGCAAGAAGCTCGGAGGTACCAAATGGCTTGGTGATATAATCGTCCGCGCCCAGGTCAAGAGCGATGACTTTTTCCCGCTCGGCAGTGCGCGCAGAGATAACAATGATGGGAATGCTGCTCCATGTCCGGACTTCGCGGATAAGGTCGTCGCCATTCATGTCAGGAAGACCGAGGTCGAGAAGGATGATATCGGGGCACTGGGAACGGATTACTTCCAGTCCTAAAGTACCGGTATCCGCATAAAGGACACGGTAGTCATGGCGCTTGAGCACCTTCCCCATAAAAGTCTGTATATTTTTTTCATCTTCGATGATCAGGACAGAACATTTAGGCATTGTCGTGATCCTCCTTTTCTTTTGGAAGAGTGAAAGTAAATTCAGCGCCGCGGGAAAGATTTGATGCTGTGATCTTTCCGTCATGCGCCTGAATGATCGTCTTGCATATAGACAATCCGATTCCGATTCCTTTGTGGCCGTCAGCGCTTTCCGACATAGTCTGCTGGCCTTCAAAAATATACGGGAGTTGTTTCTCGCTGATACCACGCCCGTAATCCCGTACTGTAAAAGAGATGTGGTCCGGCGTTTCTGATATGATCAGATCGATCGGTTCAGAGCTTCCGGAATGGACACAGGCGTTTTCCATCAGATTGATCAGCACCTGCTCAATGAGTGTCGGATCCATGGAAAGCATAAGAAAGTCATTTGGCATATTTACTCTTATTTTAATATCGGGCAGTCTCTTGCGGAGCCGGAGTATTGCTTCTGAAACAACTTCCTCTACGACTTCGGGCGTCTTTTTGACCTTATCTGCATCATTAGCTTTGATGCGGGTGACCGTGAGCAGGTTCTCCACCATATTAAGGAGCCATTGGGAGTCCTCTTTTATATTTGTCACAAGCTCTGTCCGATCCTCTTCTGAAAGTTCAGGATAGTTTTCCAGATAAGATGACGAAGAGCCGATAATGCCGGTAAGAGGTGTCCTCAGATCGTGTGAAACGGCTCTGAGGAGATTGGCACGAAGTTTTTCTTTGTCTGCCTCGGCAAGCTCCTTTTCGCGCTCGGCTATCGCCTGTCTCTGACGTTTCAGCGCTGTAGTTGTTGTGCTGGTGATCAGCGAGATCGCAAGCATACCTATAAAGGTGACCGGATATCCGCTCAAAGAGAAGTTGATCCTGAAATACGGATAAGAAAAGAAATAATTTACAGCGATCACACAGAACAGCGAAGCGATGATCCCGAACAGATATCCTGAAGTATAGAGTGCGGTCAGGATCAGCGCAAGCGTATATACGATAGCGATGTTTGCCACATTTTTATTGCCGAGATAAAAGAAACAGAAAGATATACCAGTTGCAGCCGCCATCATCAGTATAGTAAATGCAATTTCGGATATAAGTTTTTTGTTCATAGGTATATGACAGCAGAGCGCGCTTTATGTGAGCGCGCCCGGGATAAATGAGATACAGGGATATGCCAATATTAAATCGGCTCTCCGTTTTTATATTTGCGAAGGACGTTCTGGATCCTTTCGTTCGGGCTCAGGATGGAGCTGATCGAACCGTCGTGATTCAGAGTGTCAATGATAAGAGCGATATACTTGCTCATATCACAGTTGATATAATAAGGTTTGGAGAGCAGCTCCGGTGTCTGATAGATCAGATTGGTCGTCAGGATACCGGAGATGATCCCTTCCTCATAAGCTTTATCAAATTTTTCCATGCCGTTTGTAAACAGACCGAATGTGGCAGCGGCGAAGATACGGTTCGCTTTTCTTCGTTTCAGCTCTGTGGCAACATCAATAATGCTGTCTCCGGA
>DYCJ01000040.1:12722-15710 GCA_019418195.1 Clostridiales bacterium
CCACAGAACTTCCAAGGAATTCATGGGCGACGATCGGGTTACGTCCGTTTACGATGCGCGTATAGTCACGGCGCTTATAGAACATACCCATATCAAGACCGAGCACGTTTGCAAGATAGACAGCGCGGTTAGTTCCGCCTTCGTCCGGACTGATCGCCATCATATGCTCGCTGTCGATCTTCAGGTCTTTGACGGTGCGCAGCAGACCTTTGATGAACTGATAGGTAGGAGAGACTGTCTCAAAACCACTTAAAGGTATTGCGTTCTGGACTCTGGGGTCATGAGCATCAAAAGTAATGATATTTTCAACGCCCATACGCACAAGCTCCTGCAGGGCAAGAGCGCAGTCAAGAGACTCACGTGAGCTTCGTTTATGCTGACGGCTTTCATAAAGAAAAGGCATGATAACATTGATTCGTCTGCCCTTTCCTCCGATTGCAGCGATGATCCTCTTCAGATTCTGAAAATGATCATCCGGTGACATGTGATTGATCTGTCCGGTAAGAGAATATGTGACACTGTAATTGCACACATCCACCATCAGATACAGATCCTTTCCGCGGACAGATTCTCCGATGATGCCTTTTGCCTCACCTGAACCGAAACGAGGTACCTTTGCGTTGATCAGATAGGTGTCTTTTTCATATCCGGAAAATGCAATGTCATCTTTATATTCATGTGCGCTTTCATGACGCCACTGTACAAGATAATCATCCACTTTCTTTCCGAGTTCCTCACATCCTGCCAGTGAGATGAGCCCGAGGCTTCCCACAGGAATGTTTTCCAAGATTCGTTCTGTTCGGCGTACCATTAATGTTCCTCCCTATGTTCTAACTTTTTCCTGATACGTATATCATCACCGAAGATCTTCAACAGAGCATAATTGCTTGTGATCCTTGAAAAAGAACGCTCCGTGTAGAGATCGGCGATCGATTCCAAAGACAGGTTTGTTGAGATGATCGTTGATTTTCTGTGTATGAGTCTTTCGTTGATACACATGAAAAATTGTGCGGTGATAAAAGCATTTGTATATTCACTGCCCAGATCATCTATGATCAGAAGATCGCAGTTATACACATAATCTGACATGTTTTTTGCGTCTACATTATTTTTGTCAAATTTTGTCTGCGCCAGCGTGTTGAAAAGCTGCGGCGCGGAAAAATAGACGACTGAGAATTCCCGCTCCATGATCTCCCAGGCAATACAGGTGGAAAGAAAAGTCTTTCCGACACCGACACTGCCATAGAAGAAGAGATTCTGGAACTCCTTTCCAAACATGTCTATAAAACGATGGCAGATCCTCAAAGTGTCTTCCATCATGGCACGGGCATTACGCCCGGTTGTTTTATCATAAAGTGTTGCTGGGTAAAAATCAAGCCTGAAATGATCAAAAGATGCTTCCGTCGGGAATTCTTTAATGTTTGACTGTTCGTATAAAAGTTTTATGATGGCCTGTTTAAAGCAGTGGCATTTCCGGTTCCCGATATACCCGGTATCCTTACAGTCGGGACAGTCGTAGACCGGTTCAAGATAATCCGACGGGAATCCGGCGGAAATCAGGAGATGTTCCTTACTGCTCCGCAGGATCTCCAGTTCCTCTTTGAGAGAGGAAAGAGCTGTATCGTCACCGTTTAAGAGTTTTTTTCCGTACTGTACGGAGAGAACAGAGATAGATTCATCCAGTGACTTAAATTCAGGAAGCTTTTTGTAAACTTCTTCATAGCGGGCATTCTGAAGATCATGATTCTTCAGGCGGACCTGCTCGTATTTCCGCATGATCGCATTGTATTGTGAATTCTTAAGTGCCATGGATATGCTCCTTTAATTGCTGTTTAGTAACTGTTCCTCAAGGGAATCCATATCATAACTGCGCCGTTCAAAATTATTGAGGTTTCTCGCTGTGTTTCTGGATCTTACAGCCGTTTTTCCGGAAATATGCTCTTTCTGGTATTCTTCGTCCAATGATGTGATGTCCTGAAGATGACGGATATTCCGGTCATGCCATTTGGTCAGGATCTTATCTGCATATTCAAAACTGGGCTGATGTGTCGCACTTATGGTGCGCCGGCAGGCTTCTGCGATGATATCCGGAGAAAAACCAAATTCCTCCGCCCACTTTTTGATATATGTAAGTTCTGAAGCGGCCGGCCCGCGGTTCTTGATCCCGAATGCGTTGAGGACGGTATAACAGTTGCGGCTGTATATAGCTGACTGTTCCTTTGCCTGTGCAACTGTCTCTATTCCTGACTCAGTCCATGAAAAAGCAACTTTCTGTATGTAATGCATGCTCTTATGGCCATTTTCGACACAGGTTTCGAGAAGATATTCGATCAGGTCTGCCGACATATGCAGTGTATCATAAAAATAGGTGATTGTCTCCATCTCAGTGTGCGTCAGTGTCTTTCCGAGATACTGTTCCGCGATGAACAGCAGTGATTTGATCTCTTTCTGTGCCCGGAATGTGTCGATCTGGACAGCTTTGGAGTCCGGTTTCGGAGCCTCAGGAGCCTTTGTGACAGTTTTGTGCCGGCTTTCGGTCTCCTTTGGAGAGGAGGACACAGCTTTGACCACCCGGGCGGTCTTCTGCAGTTCAAGCCCTGTGATCTTTCCGTCTGCATCCCGTTCGACACAGAGAAGACCGGATTTTTCCCAGTAACGAAAAGCGCGCAGAATGTCGTTTTCAGTATTATTGAGGCAGTCGGCAATCGTTGAGATCGTGATAGAAGAACACGGATCATCCAGATGACGGAGTAAAAAGAGATATACTTTTACAAATTCTCCGTTTGCATCGACCATGTAATTGTCTATAAAATCATTTGGAAGCAGAGTCGCATTTGTCTGGAATCTGTTCTTCAGTGTTAATGTCTTCATAATCTTTTTGTCCCGCTTTCTTTTACGTCTCAGTTATTTATCTTAAGAGTCTAAAATAGAAAGCGGACCGCCCAGATCCGCTTTCCGTGCTTAGATTATAATAGCATTTTCTATACA
>DYCJ01000041.1:0-13474 GCA_019418195.1 Clostridiales bacterium
GCATCTCAGGTTTTAACTTTGTCTAATATTCCTGCACAGTCACCGTCAGCATCCCTTCCCCGCCAATCCCAAAAGGTTCATCAAAAGGGCTGTATCCGATTGATTTTCTGCGTACATCCAATTGGAAGTCTCTCCCCGATAATCACGAAATTTACAGAAAATTGATTGAAAAGGTGAACTTTATCGACTACCTTCCCTTTCCTGCCGGTTGGGATGGGACCGTAGTCGAGAGCGTTCCGGTCTTGTTTCTTCCGTTTGAAATTCGTTTTTCGGGATGGGAAAGAAAGCAGCCGGGAGACAGGTATTGTGTACGCACCGTAGAGTAACGCCGGCACTTGGAGCGCGTCTTTTGCGCTCCTATGTACCGTTGCGTTACGGCCCGAGCGAAAGCGGGTGCGATAACAATACCTGTCTCCCGGCGGATACTTTGTTAGTACGGAAAACACGAATTTCTATACCGTCGCAATATCTATAAGCGTCAGTTTCTTGATATCTGTATTCTCAAGGCTCGTGATCAGTGCCTCCGCGGTGTCGATCGCCGTCAGCACGTTCACCCCTGTCTCAATGGCGTTTCTGCGGATAACGAATCCATCTTTCGAGTGCTCTGCTCCCTGTGCCGGGATATCGATGACAAGGTCGATCTTATGTCCTAAGATCAGGTCGAGGAGGTTCGGTGACTCCTGCTCGATCTTACGCACAGGCGTTGCCTTTACGCCCGCCTCGTTGAGAGCTCTCGCTGTTCCGCTTGTAGCGAAGATGTGGTAGCCGATATTTGCAAATCTGCGGCCGATCTCCACTGCGGCCGGATGTTCCTCATCACGGACAGTCATGATCATGTTCTTGAATTTTGGCAATTTGATTCCAGCGCCGATGAATGCCTTGTAAAGAGCCTCGTCGAATGTCTTCGCTATTCCGAGACACTCTCCTGTGGACTTCATCTCAGGTCCGAGGCTGATATCTGCACCTCTGATCTTCTCAAAGGAGAATACCGGCATCTTGACTGCCACATAATCTGCCTCCGGCTGAAGACCCGGTGTGTAACCCAGATCTTTGATCTTCTTTCCGATGATCACCTGTGTCGCCAGCGGCACGATCGGAATCCCCGTTACCTTGCTGATGTACGGAACGGTACGGCTGGATCTCGGATTGACCTCGATCACGTACACATCCTCCTCACCGCAGACAATGAACTGAATGTTGATCATACCGATGACATGAAGGGATTTCGCAAGCCTTCTCGTGTACTCCGCGATCTTTGCTTTTGCTCCTTCTGTCAGGCTCTGAGCCGGATATACAGAGATACTGTCTCCGGAATGGATACCGGCACGCTCGATATGCTCCATGATACCCGGAATCAGGATATCGGTCCCGTCGCATACAGCGTCGACCTCTATTTCCTTGCCCTGTAGGTATTTATCCACGAGGATCGGGTGATCCTGCGCAATGCGGTTGATGATGCCGATGAACTGGTCGATGTCATTGTCATTAATGGCAATCTGCATCCCCTGTCCGCCAAGCACGTAGGACGGGCGCACAAGTACCGGATACCCCAGACGGTTTGCGACCTCTTTTGCCTCCTCGGCAGTAAATACAGTTCCTCCGGTCGGACGCGGGATCCCGCATTCTTCAAGGATCTCGTCAAAGAGTTCCCTGTCCTCTGCCTTGTCCACGTTCTCCGCAGAGGTTCCGAGGATCGGCACGCCCATCTTCATGAGCGCTTCCGTCAGTTTGATGGCTGTCTGGCCGCCGAACTGGACAACAGCGCCGTCCGGCTTCTCAATATCCACAATGCTCTCTACATCTTCCGGAGTAAGAGGCTCGAAATACAGTTTGTCTGCAATATCAAAGTCCGTACTTACTGTCTCCGGGTTGTTGTTGACAATAATCGTCTCATAGCCTTCCTTTGCAAATGCCCATGTGCAGTGCACGGAACAGAAGTCGAACTCGATTCCCTGTCCGATACGGATCGGTCCTGAGCCAAGCACGAGGACTTTTTTCTTACCCTCTGTCTTCTCCACTTCGTTCTCATTTCCGTATACAGAGTAGTAATACGGCGTCTCTGCCGCAAACTCCGCCGCACACGTATCAACGATCTTATATGCTGCCACAATGCCGTTTGCATGGCGCATATCGTGGATCTCACGCTCTGTCTTCCCTGTCAGGCGGGCAATTACATTGTCCGGGAACTCAATACGTTTTGCTTCTCTTAAGAGATCAACAGTCAGTTCCTGTGTTTTCAGGGCGTTCTCCATCTCCACGATGATGGCGAATTTATCAATAAACCATTTATCTACTTTTGTGATATTGTAGATCGTATCGTAGTCAATGCCTCTGCGGATTGCCTCAGCGATCTTCCACATACGCATATCGTCTACGATAGCAAGCTGCTCTAAGAGGTCCTCCTCAGAAAGTCCTGTAAAGTCGTAGGACATAAGGCTGTCCACGTGCTGCTCAAGAGAACGGATCGCTTTCATCAGCGCGCCCTCAAAGTTATTGCAGATACTCATGACCTCACCGGTCGCCTTCATCTGCGTCGTCAGTGTTCTCTTGGCGCTGATGAATTTATCAAATGGCAGACGCGGCAGCTTGACTACAACATAGTCGAGCATCGGTTCAAAGCTGGCATATGTCTTCTGAGTGATCGCATTCTTGATCTCATCCAGCGTGTAGCCCAGCGCGATCTTTGCCGATACCTTTGCAATCGGATACCCCGTTGCCTTGGATGCCAGAGCAGAAGAACGGCTCACTCGGGGATTTACCTCGATCACACAGTATTCAAACGTATCCGGGTTCAGCGCGTACTGCACGTTACATCCACCTGTGATATTCAGCTCACTGATGATATTCAGCGCGGAAGTACGGAGCATCTGGTACTCCTTGTCGCCCAGTGTCTGTGACGGAGCCACAACGATACTGTCTCCGGTGTGCACGCCGACAGGATCGATGTTTTCCATGTTACATACAGTGATGCAGTTACCTGCACTGTCACGCATTACCTCATACTCAATCTCTTTCCAGCCGGCGATACAGCGCTCTACGAGCACTTGTCCCACACGGGAGAGACGCAGACCGTTCTCCAGGATTTCCACGAGCTGGTGGGAATCATGAGCGATACCACCGCCGCTTCCTCCCAGTGTGTATGCAGGACGGAGCACCACCGGATAGCCGATCTTATTGGCAAATGCAAGACCATCATCCACGCTCTCCACAACAAGAGAAGCCGCAACCGGTTCACCGATCTTCTCCATTGTCGCCTTGAATTCAAGACGGTCCTCCGCCTTTTTGATCGTCTCTGATGTGGTCCCGATCAGACGCACACCGTTCTCTTTTAAGAAACCGGCCTCTTCAAGCTCCATTGCCAGGTTCAGGCCCGCCTGACCTCCCAGCGTCGGGAGCACACTGTCCGGCTTTTCTTTCTTGATGAGCTGCTCTACTACTTCTACAGTCAGAGGCTCGATATATACACTGTCCGCAATGTCTTTATCCGTCATGATAGTCGCCGGATTAGAGTTTAAAAGAACAACCTCGATGCCTTCTTCTTTCAGGGAACGGCATGCCTGAGTTCCCGCATAATCAAACTCCGCTGCCTGTCCGATGACGATCGGACCGGAACCGATGACCAGTACTTTCTTGATGCTTAAATCTCTTGGCATTATTTCGCTCCTTTCATCATCTCAATAAATCTGTCAAACAGGTAACCCGAATCCTGCGGTCCCGGACACGCTTCCGGATGGAACTGTACAGTAAAAATATTTTTCCCGATATAGGCAAGTCCTTCATTTGTTCCGTCGTTTACATTCCGGAATGCCGGAACTGCTACATTCGGATCAACAGACTCTTCATCCACCACGTATCCATGATTCTGGGAAGATATATATACTCTTCCGGTCTCAAGATCTTTCACCGGATGGTTGCCGCCGCGGTGTCCGTATTTCAATTTATGGGTGGTAGCGCCTGTGGCAAGAGCCATAAGCTGATGTCCAAGACAGATGGCGAAGATCGGAATATCTGTATCGTACAGTTTCCGGATCTCTTCTATAATGGAAGTACAGTCCGCCGGATCGCCAGGTCCGTTGGACAGCATAATGCCGTCCGGCTTTGATGCGATGATCTCCTCTGCAGTCGTGTGCGCCGGATATACGGTCACCTCACATCCGCGGTCATTTAAAGACTTGGCAATATTATTCTTGGCTCCCAGATCCAGAAGCGCAACTTTAAGTCCGTTCCCTTTCAGAACATATTTTTCCGTGCAGGTCACTTTGGATACCACGTCTCCGACTGTATATGCTTTCAGCTTCGGAATGATCTCATCCAGATCATAATCCTCATCTGTTGTGATCATACCGTTCATGGTTCCTTTTTCCCTCAGGATCTTTGTCAGTGCACGTGTGTCGATTCCTGCAATGCCGGGAATATCCTGCTCTTTTAAGAAATCCTGGATTGTTCCCTCACAGCGGAAATTGCTTGGCATACGGGATAACTCTCTCACGATATATCCGTCCGGCCATGCTTTCTTTGACTCCATGTCCGGTGTAATGCCGTAATTTCCGATCAGGGGATATGTCATAGTGACTGCCTGTCCTGCATAAGAAGGATCTGTCAACACCTCAAGATAACCTGTCATAGAAGTATTAAAAACGATCTCGCTGATACATTCACGAGTGGAACCAATGCTTGTTCCTGTAAATACCGTACCGTCTTCCAATATTAGAAACGCCTTCATCTGTTCACCCTTTCCCTTTGTAGAATTCATTAACTGCTGATTCAAGAAGAGCCATGTCGTTACATAGCAAAGGCACTCTTGGAGTCTTTTGATCCCAGAGCGCCCTCTTTCTCAAATTGTAAAGATTATACTACAACTGAGCTTATAATTCAACTGATAAATCCTGCAAAAATGTTCAGAAATACTTCTAAATATTCAAAACTATTACTGATAATTCCAAAAAACCATGATCTTATTATGGGTTTCATCCTCGATATATGTGTACTCTACCTGCTCCAGACCGTACACTGATCCGAGTGTCTGTGCCGCCTTTGGAAACAACTCATTTATCACACTGTCGCGGGCCTGCTGATAGGCCTCTGAAGACGAAAACCTGCACACGAACATCTCCTGTCTTTCATAAATACTGTCGTTCATATCCCCCAGAAGGATCTGAGGATCATAGGACTCATAGTACATGCCATTCATTTTGTAGTAATTCAGATCGTCCGAGCCGCAGGACGGATATACAACCTCATCCGCCGGTGTATGGTCAGCCCGGATTTCCTCATCCGTACAGCACAGGTAATCATAATAGATGATATTCCCCGGCAGATTTTCCCCGCTCTCCGAAGCGAGAAAGACCGGATCTCCGAACGTCACATCCATCTGATAGTAATTTCCGCCGCAGTTCACGATATTCCAGGCATGTGCCTCCTGCCCCTGAGCAGTTCCCACTACGTAGATACACTCGATCCCCATGTTGTTCAGGAGATACTGTGCCGCTCTGGAATATCCGGCGCACACGGAATTTTTCCCCACAAGCGCACTGTAAATATTCTGATTGTCAGGCGCATTCTCATCATAATTGACGGTATTGACGAGATACTCGTATACATACCGTATTCTGTCATATTCTCCTGCTGAGGGATCGATTCCGGCTATACAGTCGGATACAGCCGTATCGATCTCAATCTGTCTCTGAGCCCTTTCTTCCGATGTACATGAATATCCGGGATGGAACTCCGTATAATTTTCGTACACTGTCATCTGTGAACTTCCGGCACACCAGAAAAACTCCGGACGGTCATACAGGAGATACTCATATACTTTTTCAGGGCGGTCATCTCTTCCGGCATGTATCGTAATGCTTTCTTCCATATCCTGTACTCCCTGCAGAAGTTCACGATATATGAGTTGTTCTTCACTGCTCAGCTGTTCGTAATAAAAACTGCCTTCTACTTCCTCCGCCGAAACCGTAAGTTCCTGAAAACCCGCCTGTTCCGCAGCAAGCGTATTCACTGCTTTCTCTACTGTCTCGCTGAAAGTCTCTTTTACCTGCCCTCCGAACCGATCCATGATCCAGGGTATCCCGTATGCAGCCCCGGCGCCCAGTATCACAAGTATTATAAGGGCAGCCGCACACCCTGTTCTGCGGTGCCGTCTTTCTCTTTGCTTTCTCCTTCTTCGTGCCATAGAACTCCTCTCTGATATTCCTGCACAGCTTCTTATGTCAGCTCCGCGATCCTTGATACTCCCACATAAATCTCCGATATTTTATACCATGTGGGATAGTCAACTTTTCCTGTCACCGGAAGTCCGAACACGGACTGGAATTCTCTCACTGCATTTTCTGTTGCCGGTCCGTATATCCCGTCTGCAGTGATCTTCGGCAGCGCCGGATAATCTCCTGCGATCACATTGAGCTGTTCCTGCATCTGACGTACCTTTGCCCCGCTGGATCCCTCCTCCAGAGTATACCCCGGCCAGGATGCCGGTATTCCCGAGATTTCTTCAGCGGTATTGATGTACATATCATCCCCATAGAAATACCGTAGGATCTCTATGGGCGAATAACCCTGGTCGCCCAGTTCCTTCGACCCCCATTGTGTCATCCAGTTTGGACAAGTCACACGTCTTCCGTCACAGTACTGAGTCAGAATCGGCTGTCTCACATTCGGCCGGGACAGATAAGCAGCAAACAGTTCATCCACGATCACGGATATGGTGTCATAATAATTCCGCTCCGGTATCCACTTATGGTCAAACGCCGTGGACGATGTGATCGTAAAATCATACCCGCGGTTTCTGTACCACTCCGTATAGACCCGGTTCAGCGTAAAAGACATGATAGCCAGCACATTTGCCCGTATCGTATCTTCCGGCCATGTGGCGTAAATCTCACTGGACGCCACATTTTTGATGTAGTCTTTATATTTAACATAATAGTTTGTCGCCGTCGTATCTCTCGGTGACCCGTCATGGACGACGATGTATTCCGGCACGACCACACGGCTTAAAACGATCTCTCCCGACTCATTCGTAGGTTTGATCTCATCCTCTGCGATCTTGGGCGGATAATCCCCGTATAAAGTATGGGCGGGGATGACGAACACTTCCTCTTCTTCCCCGCCTGCAACGCTTGGCCGCATCCTGACATTCTGGATAGCCTTTACATTTGCAAGTATCTCTGTGCCGGCGATGCTCACCGGCTCAAATCCCGGAGCACTGACATCCAGTGTGTACTCGGAATATGGCTGTCTCTCGTTATTCGGATCCAGACTCCATTCTTCCGGCGGGGCATCCAGAGTGAGCACTTCACTCTGTCCGGATGAATCCGTTGTCACCTGCTCCAATGTCTGTTCCGGCACCCCTGTATAGGAGATGGATATCCTCGCTTCCGCTATGGGACGGGAATCCAGTGTCGATGTGACATTGATCTGGAGTTCGCCCTTGCCCGCAGCCTCATCCTGCATTGCTCTTATATCCCGCATATAAAATGTCTCCCGCATAAATAAAAATGATCTGTTAATTATATATGCGGAAGACAATCTTTAGAACAATTTCATGATATCATTGAACATGACCACCACCATAAGCAGCATGAGAAGTGCAAATCCGGCAAAATGCACCATTCCCTCCTTCTCAGGCGGAATCCTCTTGCGGCGTACAGCTTCCACAGCCAGAAATACAAGTCTGCCGCCGTCCAGCGCCGGTATGGGAAGCAGATTCATCACTCCCAGATTTGCTGACAGCAGAGTCCCGAAATTCATCAGACTTAAGACAATTGTCAGAATTCCCGACGGGGCGGCCGACTCGTAGACATCATCCACGACTGCAACAATCCCCACAGGTCCGGACAGATCCTGAAGGCCGACCTGCCCCGTGACCAGCATCCGCAGACTGTCCGCCGTATAATTCATCCAGTACTTCAGCCTGTAGAAGCCGTACTGCATAGTTCCGAAAAAGCCCGGGCGCTCATGGCTGCCGCCGTTCACTCCCAGCATAGGAGACGCATCTCCTTCCAGCTGTCTAGGCTCGATCTGTGCTGTATACTCTTCCCCGCCGCGTTCATACACAACTTCGTAATGTGTATCATCCGGATGAGTCAAAGTATAGAGATGCACTTCTTCCCAGATGTGGACATTACGTCCATTGATCTCTTTGATCACGTCTCCCGGCTGCAAGCCCTGTTCCTGTGCGGAAT
Organism: Clostridiales bacterium; assembly: GCA_019418195.1. Lineage (GTDB taxonomy): Bacteria > Bacillota > Clostridia > Lachnospirales > Lachnospiraceae > Mediterraneibacter. The sequence goes on from DYCJ01000041.1 coordinate 8,190, forward strand.
AACCGTCCGTTACGGCAGTGATCTCAGTGGACGTGTAACCTGTCGCCCCCACAAGGATCACGCAGAAGATCCAGGCAAGTAGAAGATTAAAAAGCGGCCCCGCCGCAATAACAGATATCCTCGCCCATACAGATTTGCTGTTAAAACTTCCTTCAGACATGTCGTCCGTATCGTCCTCACCCATCATGCAGGCGCCGCCGAACGGGAGCAGCTTGATACAGAAAAATGTCTCTCCGATCTTCCTGCCAAACAATGTCGGTCCTAACCCAAGAGAAAATTCATCCACCCGGATGCCGTTTGCCTTTGCGAGGAGGAAATGCCCCAGCTCATGGAAGATGATTATAAAACTGAATAGTAGGATTGCTATGATTATCCCCATGTATTACCACCTGTTTTTAATAAATTCATATGTTTCCTGCTCTGTCTTTAGTATCTCTTCCACACTCGGGTCAGCAATATTCTTATGGTTTTCCATACACCCCCGGATGATCTCGGGTATCTGGAGATACCGGATCTTCCGGTCAAGGAACAGTGCCACCGCTTTTTCATTGGCAGCATTGAATACTGTCGGAAGAGAGCCCCCCTTTTTCCCTGCCTCGATCGCCAGTTTCAGTCCGTAGAAGGTCTCCATATCCGGCTTCTCAAATGTGATCCGGGAAAGCTGTCCGAAATCCAGCCGGTCCCCCGGCAGATACCTTCTCTCAGGATAATAAAGCGCATATTGGATCGGAAGCTTCATGTCCGGCGTCCCGAGCTGTGCAATAACAGCGCCGTCTTCATATTCCACCATAGAATGGATGATGCTCTGAGGCTGGACGACCACCTGGATCTGGTCCACAGTAACTCCAAAGAGCCATTTTGCCTCGATTACTTCCAGACCTTTGTTTACCATGGTGGATGAATCAATGGTAATCTTGCGCCCCATCGCCCAGTTCGGATGCTTCAGGGCGTCTTCCACCTGTATATTCTCCAGCTCTTCTTTCTTCTTTCCACGGAACGGACCGCCTGATGCGGTTAAGAGTATCTTGTGCAGCGCCTTTCTCTGTCCGCCCTGCAATGACTGGAAGATCGCGCTGTGCTCGCTGTCCACCGGAAGGATAGACACATGATACTGCCCGGCCAGCGGCATAATGATATGTCCTGCCGTCACGAGTGTTTCCTTATTTGCCAGCGCGATGTTTTTTCCTGCTTTGATCGCTTCAATGGTCGGAAGGATTCCGATCATACCAACAATAGCCGTCACAAGGATCTCTGACTCCTGCTCAGCAGCAACTGCCAGCAGTCCGTCCATGCCGGCAAGGATTTCCACCTGCATATCCCGGACGCGGCTCTTTAGTTCGGAGGCCAGCTCTTCACTCCACACTGCTGCCAGCTTCGGCTCAAACTCACGGATCTGTTTTTCCAGGAGGTCAATATTGCGTCCTGCTGCAAGAGCCGTCACTTTGATATCTTTGTTCGTCCTTACAATTTCAAGTGTCTGGGTTCCGATGGAACCCGTGGAACCCAGAATTGCGATTTTTTTCATCTGTTTTAACCTCATTTTCGTATCAGTTCAGTTGTACCATTTTCATTTACAGAAGGATGGCAAGATAGTATATGATCGGCGCCGTAAAAATGACACTGTCAAACCGGTCCAGGATCCCGCCGTGTCCGGGGATCAGCCTGCCATAATCCTTGATATTGTGGTACCGCTTGATCGCGGACGCCGCCAGATCACCGATCTGGGATATCGCGCCGCCGACAGCCCCGATGACCGCATAGGTAAATACTTCTGACTCTGCGCCGCCCCAGTGATTGATCGCCAGTGCATAGAGCACGCCGATAAGAGCCGCACCCAGGATCCCGCCGATACCGCCTTCTATCGATTTCTTCGGACTTAAGACCGGTGCCATCTTATGCTTCCCGATCAGCATATACCCACACAGTATGCACAGGTATCACATCCCCAGGAGCATACAAATACGAGCCATACCGTGAAGATGCCGCCTTCCAGCAGTCTTGTCTGGTAAATGTAGGACAGCATCACCGTCACGTAAAAGAGTCCGAAAAATGCCGCAAATATCTGCTGGGTGTTGTACTTTGGATAGCCAAATACCAGAGTTGCCATCTCGCAGATCAAAAATGCCATAAACAGCATCATAAACCAGATCATCTTATCTCCCGGAAGCTGCTGCTCAAAATACAGAAGCCCATAATACGCGACCGCAGCAATATAACCGGCCACCCCCGGCGGTTTCTTTTCGATTCCGAATACTTTATAAAGCTCTGTCATACCGATCAGACTGATGACCAGCAGGACAAAGAAAAGAAGATTTCCGCCTCTGATCAGAGTCACAAGCGCAATGATCATCAAAAGGATCCCGCTTAACAGTCTTGTTCTGAACATAAACTTCACGCCTCCTCTACTCCGCCGAATCTTCTGTGTCTGTGGTTATATTCCTCGATTGCTTTCACAAGTTCCTCTTTCGTAAAATCCGGCCATGGAACATCAGTAAAATAGAATTCCGAATATGCGAGCTGCCACAGCAGGTAATTGGACAGTCTCTGTTCTCCGCTGGTGCGGATCATCAGATCCGGATCCGGGATCCCGTGAGTATCCAGATAGGACTCAAACACTGATTCGTCGATATCATCTGCCTCCAGTTTCCCGTCTGCACAGTCCCGGGCCATCTTGCGCGCCGCTCTTGTAAGTTCATCCCTGCTGCCATAATTAAGCGCTATGGTAAAATTCAGTCCTCCGTTGTTCACTGTTGCTGATTCCAGCTCGCTGATCCTGTTCTTAATGTCATCGTCCAGCGGCTGGATATCCCCGATGACACGTATCTTCATATCATTTTTAGCCGCCGTCTTTAAACATGTCTTCATATAATTACGTAACAGAGTCATGAGCGCTGACACTTCACTGTCCGGGCGGTTCCAGTTTTCCGTAGAAAATGCGTAGACTGTCAGGTACTTGATTCCCATACGCCACGCTTCTTCACAAATACGCTCCACATTCTTACTTCCCTGGGCATGACCATAATTACGCGGCATTCCCTTTGACTTCGCCCAGCGTCCGTTCCCGTCTAATATGATCGCAATATGCTGCGGTACTTTCATATCTTTTTCCTCTCACTTTACTATTATATACGCTGTAAAGGGGGCTTAAACTTCAAAGCCCCCTTCTTAATATCCCTATACTGTCATGATTTCTTTTGATTTTGCATCGACCATCTTATCGATCTTTGTGATGTATTTGTCTGTGATCTTCTGAAGTTCATCCTCAAGATCCTTGATCCCGTCCTCGGAGATCTCTGTTCCTTTAAGCTTCTTAAAAGCCACGTTGCCGTCTCGGCGGATATTACGGACAGCCACTTTTGCCGCCTCGCCTTTTTTCTTCACATCTTTAGCAAGTTCTTTTCTCCGCTCCTCTGTGAGCTCCGGAAATACAAGGCGGATGGATGTACCGTCGTTGGTCGGATTGATACCGATATCAGAAGTAAGGATTGCTTTCTCGATCGCCTTTAACATACTCTTCTCCCATGGCTGGATCTGGATCATCCTTGCCTCAGGAACGGACACATTCGCCACCTGCTGGATCGGAGTCGGCGCACCGTAATAGTCGACAGCCAGCTTGTCCAGCACATGCGGATTCGCACGTCCTGCACGGATCGTAGCCAGCTCGCTGTCAAGATTGTTGATCGTCTTTGTCATCTTTGTGTCATACACAGCCACTTTTTCATTCATAATGAAATCCTCCTACACTGTTACTTTTGTTCCGGTAAAATTACCGCTCATCGTTTCCACGATGCTGTTTTCTTCATTAAGCCCGAACACGAGCATCGGCATCTTGTTTTCAAGACAGAGGATCGACGCCGTAAGATCCACCGCTGCCAGTTTCTTATCGATCACTTCCTGGATAGATACCTCATCGTACTTGACAGCATTCGGATTCACCTTCGGATCACTGTCATAGATTCCGTCGATCGCTTTTGCAAGGAGCATTGCGTCGGCCTCAATCTCGATCGCCCTGAGAACAGCTCCTGTATCTGTTGAGAAATACGGATGACCTGTACCGCCTGCAAAAAAGATCACCTTGCCCTCCTCAAGGGCAGCAACTGCCGCGTCTTTTGAAAACAGGGATGTAAAAGCTCCGCATACGAAAGGTGTAAACACTTCCGTCTTCATTCCCACATGCCTGAAAATATCAGATACATAGATGCAGTTCATCACCGTCGCCAGCATTCCGATCTGATCCGCTTTTGTACGGTCGATCGTCTCACTCGTGCGTCCTCTCCAGAAATTGCCGCCGCCTGTCACGATCGCCACCTGTATCCCGTCATCAACAAGCTTCTTTACCTGATCAGCAACACCAAGGCAGGTTGCCTCGTCAAATCCAGTTTTTTTATCTCCTGCGAGGGCTTCCCCGCTCAGCTTAAGTAATACTCTTTTCATTATAGTAAGCTCCTTTGATTTGTCTGCTAAAATGAAGTATAACATAAGTTTTCCAATTTGTCATGTATATATCCTGCATCCCGCTCATCCGTCATCACCGTCAGCCGGTCGCCTGCCATAAGCCTTGTCTTACCGCGGGGGATCATCTCTTTTCCGTCCCGCTCAAGAGCCACAAGCAGGCAGTTGTTCGGCCAGTGGATTTCCATGACCGTACGGTCTTCAAGGACCGAGCCGCTCATGATAACAAACTCACTTAAGACTTTCTGTCTGCCCGCTCCGGCTCCTTGTCTCCTGCTGTTTTCACCGGACTCATTTTCCTCTTTCTGTCCGTCCAGCAGGCGGTTCAGCAGACTCTCATAGATCGGTTCTGATTTTAACAGAGTAGCTGTAATATAGGCGACGACCGAAACGACCGCAAGGGAAAGCATCTGGCTCACAGAGCCGGACATTTCAAAGAGCAGGATGATCCCGGTGACCGGTGCTCTGACGATCGCGGTAAAAAATCCTGCCATGGCAAGCAGCACGAAATTATTGATATATACCGGGTCCAGTCCGAACAGCTCTACTCCGGTCATGGCAAAAGCGCCTCCTATCAGCGCGCCAAGAATAAGAAGAGGAAAGAAGATTCCGCCCGGAGCACCGGAGCCGAAACTGACAGCGGAAAACAAAAATTTCACCACAAATGTAAGAATAACAAGCTGCAGTATCATCTCTCCTTCTGTGAGCGATACGATCAGGTCGCCGCCGCTCCCCAGTACAGAAGGCATCAGAAGTCCCAGTACGCCTGCTGCCAGAAAGGCGATCACAAGTCTCGTGGTTTCATTTAAAAATTTCGGTTTTTTATATAGTTC
>DYCJ01000041.1:13484-15435 GCA_019418195.1 Clostridiales bacterium
CCAGAAGTCCGAGGATCACCCCAAGGATGAGCAGCATCCAGTAATAATTCTGAGGCAGCACATGTTCCAGTTCAAACTGAAAGACCGGGTCGATCCCCATAATATGGGAGCAGATATAATCTGCTGTTACAGAAGCCGTCATCACGGAAATAAGCAGGCTGACGGAAAATCCTTTGTGAATCTCCTCAAGTGCAAACATCACACCTGCCAGGGGCGCATGGAACGCCGCTGCCAGCCCTGCACTCGCCCCGCAGGTCATAAGATATCTCTCCTCTGTCTTCCCGCGGTCAAGAAGTCTGGAGACTCCCTGTCCGCCCATGGCTCCCAGCTGGATGGACGGGCCTTCTCTTCCGAGGGAGAGACCGCCCAGCAGACAGAGGAATCCGCCGGCAAATTTGGCCGGCAGGACCCGTTTCCAGTTCTGGCTGAGCTTTCCCAGTACTTCACCTTCCACCTGAGGGATACCGCTGCCCGAGATCATAGGCTCCCATTTCACCAGACGGCCGACCAGCACTGCCATCAGGAGCAGCACGGCAAACCATCCAAAGATCCGCAGCGGATGGCCGTTTATGTACTCTAATATCTTATTGAGCCATTGTCCCGCGAAAGTCAGGGCGATCCGGTACAGCATCACGATCAGCCCCGAGACAGCACCGGCCAGCAGTCCCTCTCCGATCAGGATGACAGGGAATCGCTGTGCCCGCTTCAACGTATGCGACGTATCTTTTTTCATTTTTTCTCCCACTCCTTATAACCAAATCCGCTCAAAGCAATCTGCAATTAATTCTGTCATAGCACCAGTAATAACTCCTGTCACAGCACCAGAATCGAAAACAATACAGTGATGATCCCGCAGATTCCGATGGCAAGTCCGCTCATCGCTCCTTCTATCTCTCCCAGTTCGATCGCCTTGGAAGTTCCCACTGCATGGCTTGACGCTCCAATGGCAAGCCCTGCCGCAACCGGATCAGATACACGGAACAGCCGGATGAGCAGCGGGGCGAAAATTCCGCCAAGGATTCCCGTAAATATCACTGCCACTACCGTGATAGGGACCATACCGCCCGCCGGCTCCGCAATGCTGACTGCGATCGGCGTTGTCACGGATTTCGGCAAGAGTGACACTGTCAGGCTCTCATCCAGTCCGAACAGCCGGCACAACAGATATACGCTTCCCATGGATGCCGCAGAGCCTGCCGCGCATCCCACAAGGATCGGGAACCAGTACTGTTTCAGGATCTGAAGTTTTGTATAAACCGCGACCGCCAGACATGCCGTAGCCGGTGCAAGGAACATATTGATGATCTCGCCGCCTTTATTATAATCCTCATATGGTATCTTGAAAATAAGCAGTACGGCAGACACCAGCATGATCGCAATGATCAGAGGATTACAGAACGGAGTTTTAAACTTCTGATTCAGCTTTACGCCAATGCCGAAAGCGATCACACTGAGGGCAACTCCAAAATAAGGAGAGGCAAATATCTCACTCATCGATCTTCCTCCTTTCCATCCATCGGATTGTCAGCCTGACACTCCATGCTGTCACCACGAATGTGACCACCGTAGAGATAACACAGATAACAACAAGCTGTATCCATGTACTTTTAAGTACATCAAAATAATTAATGATACTCACTCCTGCAGGCACAAAGAAAAACGCCATATTCTCCAGGAGGAAATCCGCCTTCTCCTGGATATGTTCAATCTTTAAAATGCCTGTGAGCAGGCAGATAAATAACAGGAGCATGCCGATCACACTGGCAGGAAATGAAAAAGGCAGTGCCTTCTCCACCAGAATACTCAGCCAGCACACAGTAAAAATAATCCCAATCTGTCTTATGATCTTCATATAAACTTATTCCCTTCTTAGTTTTATTTTTTATAATGTAACAGTTTATCCCATGCCATTTGGAAAACTGTTGACATTCCTATTTTAATGATTTATGAT
>DYCJ01000042.1:0-222 GCA_019418195.1 Clostridiales bacterium
GTGGAAATGTGTAAATGGTAGAAATGACCACTCCGGAGTCTAAAATAGAGACAAAAACTTGAAATTAAAATAGATTAATGATAAGATTAAAACAGCTTAAAAAAGGAGGAGAAAAAATGAAAAAACAAGCTTTAAAACGTGCGGCATCTTTGGCTATGGCATCAGCAATGGTAATTTCACTGACAGCCTGCGGAGGCGGCGGAGATGACAAAGGCGGCTCTT
>DYCJ01000042.1:232-13270 GCA_019418195.1 Clostridiales bacterium
ATTGATCAGATTACAGTGGGTGAGGATTACCAGGATATTGAAGCATCGATCAAAGTGCTGACAAACAGAACGGACATCGTCGATACGGTCTATGCAGGGTACGCTGAACAGTTCATGGAGCTCTACCCCAATATCAAAGTAGAGTATGAAGCTGTAACAGATTATGAAGAATCCCTGACGCTGCGTCTGACCACAGGAGACTGGGGCGATCTCTGCTTTATTCCTACCAGTGTAGACAAGAGTGAACTGGGCGACTATTTCACACCGCTTGGAGATTTCGACACATTAGATCCGGTCTACAACTTCTGTACAGAGAAGACGTATGACGGCACTGTGTACGGTATAGCTAACGGTGGTACGGCGAACGGCGTTGTCTACAATAAAAAGGTGTGGGCTGATGCAGGGATTACAGAACTTCCGAAGACACCGGATGAATTCCTTGAAGATCTTCAGATTATCAAGGATAAGACAGATGCAATTCCGCTGTATACCAACTTCTCGGCAGGATGGCCGATGGGCGCATGGGATGCATATATTGGAATCGCGGCCACAGGTAATCCGGACTACATGAATCATGACATTGTACATACAAAAGATCCGTTTGCAAAACAGGATGATATGACAGGACCGTATGCCGTTTACTACACCTGTTATGAATCTGTGGCAAGAGGGCTTGTGGAAGAAGATCCTGCCAGCAGCGACTGGGAGTCTTCCAAGACTAGAATCAACAATGGCGAGATTGCTACGATGGTACTCGGCTCATGGGCAGTACAGCAGTGTAAGGATGCGGGCGACACACCGGATGATGTAGGATATATGCCATTCCCGATCACAGTTGACGGAAAGCAGTATGCAGGAGCGGGCGGCAACTATGCATTTGGTATTAACAATCAGGCAAGCAGCGACAATCAGATTGCGGCAATGGTTTACCTGAAATGGCTCATTGAAGAGTCCACAATTTATGAAGATGAGGGCAGTATTCCGGCTCTGAAAGGTGAGGAACTTCCGGATGCACTGGCTGACTTTGAAGGTGTGGAGCTTCTCTCTGACAATCCGCCGGTAGAAGGTGAGGAAGAATTGTTTAACGACGTGAACAATGAGAGTGAAGTTGGAATTAATAACGATGATTATCCGAACTGCTATCTTCTGGAAAGCGCGCTGTACGGTACGAAAACACTGGACGAAGTTATCGATGAATGGAATGCACAGTGGTCCGCAGCTCAGGAATCGCTGGGAGTAGAGGTTAACATGTAAAATAAGTACCGGGGAGGGCGGCTCTTACGGCCGCCCTTTTCTTCACCATATGGAAACATAAGATTCCTTATATGAGAGGAGGATATGAATGAGTAAACAGACAGTGGCAGTTCCGAAGAAGAGACGGGGACTTATGGAACTGATGAAAAGGCGAGAGGGACAGAGGGGGCTTGTGATTGTCCTATTTATGTTTGTTCCGCTGCTCCTGTTATTGACTTTTACTTATATACCATTTGCAAAGATGGTACAGTTCAGTTTCTATGACATGAAGTACATAGGAGAGAGAACATTTGTGGGTCTTCAGAACTATATCGATGTATTCCAGAGAGATGATATCTTTGGCTCTCTGTTTGTCAGCCTTTACTACATGGGCGGCGCGGTTATCCAGCTTGCGCTGGCGCTTTTCTTCGCATCGCTTATGGTATTCAAGGTGAGAGGGGCAAGTTTCTTCAAAGGGGCAATGTTTTTTCCATATCTGATCTGTGGTATCGCGATTGGATTTATCTTCAAATTTTTCTATGCAAGAGGGTTCGTACTCGACTCTCTGCTGCAGATGTTCGGAATGAATATCGATGATATTCCGATGTGGCTGCAGGATCAGAAAATCAACAATATAGCTCTTGCGGCGACATCGGTGTGGAGATATACAGGACAGAACACGATCCTGTTCCTGGGCGCTATGATGTCCGTAGATTCTGATCTGTATGAGGCGGCATCCCTGGACGGAGCAAATAAGTGGCATCAGTTCCGTTATATTATTTTGCCGAGTATCAAATCTATCGTAGTGCTCAACCTGATTCTTTCCATCAGCGGTTCTCTGAGTGCATTCGAGCCGCCTTACGTTATCACAAACGGTACGATGGGAACGGGTACATATTTCGTTATTATGAACCGTATCGCACATGAAAACCAGAAAGTCGGACTTGCCTGTGCTATGGCAATCGTACTTCTTGCGATCATCATTGTCTGCACGGTAGCACAGAAGCTCTTTTTCAAATATGCATTTGATGATGGTACATCAGATGAGTCCAAGGCTGCAGTAAGAAAGAGAAAAAAGGCAGAGAAAGCGGCAAGAAAAGCGGCACAGAGAGTGAAGGGAGGACAATCATAATGAAAGCACAGATTAAAATAGGATCAATTCTCTTTTCCCTGTTTAAATATGTGATGCTGATCGCGGCGGCGGTCATTTCTCTGCTCCCGGTAGTTGTATGTGTGTTTACGGCTTTCAAAACCACTGATGACTATAATGCGTCGTCTGTTCTTGATCTTCCGAAGCAGTGGATGGTGGAGAACTTTTCAATCGCTATGAAACAGGCGAATATGCTCAGAGGTTTTGCCAACACGGCAATTGTCCTGGTGGTAGTGCTGACCTGTTCAATCTTCATCAGCGCCATGCTGGCATACGTGCTGAATCGATTTAAGTTCAGAGGAAACGGAGTTATCCAGAACCTGTTCATGTTCGCTTCCCTGATTCCGGGTATCGCGACACAGGTAACGGTATATCAGATCATGTTCTCTTTAGGGCTGATCAATCACCTGTACGGATATATGATCGTGCTGATGGGTACAGATATTATTTCCATATATATCTTCCTGCAGTTTTTCGAGAACCTTCCGGTATCTCTTGATGAATCGGCGATTATGGACGGATGTACCTACTTCGGCGTGTTCTTTAAGATTCTGTTCCCGCTCCTCAAGCCTGCGATCGTGACATCGCTCGTATTGAAGGGTGTGAGTGTATACAACGAATACTATATGTCCAATCTGTACTTACAGACGAAAGAGCTCAGGACGATATCAACGGCTCTGTATGCATTCACAGGACCTTACGGAAACCAATACAACTACATCTGTGCAGGCGTTCTGATCACGATCATTCCGATCTTTATCCTGTTCCTGATCTTCCAGAAGCAGGTGTACGGAGGAATGGCAGCAGGCGCGGTAAAAGGCTAGAAAAGAAAGACTTAATTTATGGAGGTTAGTTTATGAGTAATGTAAAGATTATTGGGGCTGATGTGCCGAATATGCCATGGCAGGAACGCCCGTCGGATACGAAAGAGTGGATGCCGCTGTGGAGATATAGTGAGAACCCGGTGATCGGACGTAATCCGGTAGAAGGCGTGGCCCGTATCTTTAACAGCGCCGTGATTCCTTATGAAGGTGCTTTTATCGGTGTGTTCCGAGGGGAACAGATCAATGGAATTCCCTATATCTATCTGGGAAGAAGCGCTGACGGCATTCACTGGGACTTTGACAAAGACAAGATTCCGTTCAAGGATGAGGAAGGCAATGACTTCATGCCGGTATATGCCTATGATCCGAGATTGGTGGAAGCGGACGGCGTGTATTATATCATGTGGTGCCAGGATTTCTACGGGGCATCGATCGGTATGGCAAAGACAACGGATTTCAAGACATTTACAAGGATTGAGAACCCGTTCCTTCCGTTTAACAGAAATGCTGTCCTTTTTCCGAGGAAGATAAACGGAAATTTCGTACTCCTTTCAAGGCCAAGTGACAGCGGGCATACACCGTTTGGCGATATCTTCCTCTCTGAGAGTCCGGATATGGTCTACTGGGGAAAACACCGCCATGTGATGGGCAAAAGCCCGGAATGGTGGGAGTCTGTAAAAATCGGCGGTGGAGCTGCTCCCATCGAGACGAACGAGGGATGGCTTCTGTTTTACCATGGTGTGACAGGTACATGCAACGGTTATGTATATAGTATTGGCGGTGCGATCCTTGATACCGATAATCCGTCGGTTGTGAAATACCGTTGTGAAAACTTCCTTCTGACTCCGGAAGAGTGGTACGAGGAAAGAGGCTTTGTACCGAATGTCACTTTCCCGTGTGCGACAATCCATGATGCGGCTACAGGAAGAATTGCCATCTATTATGGAGCGGCAGATTCCTATGTAGGACTTGCATTTACGACGGCGGATGAGGTGGTTGCTTACATTAAGGATCATTCCGTTGTAAGGGAAAATGATTCAGAGATTGGAAGACGATAATTATGCAGGATATCAAAGTGTTTGCATCAGACGTCAGGACACACCTGACTGAGACGATCATTCCGTTCTGGAAAGGTTTAAGGGATGAAACGTACGGCGGATATTACGGATGGCTGGGATATGACCTGAAGCTGGATAAAAAGGCCGTGAAAGGCTGTATTCTGAACAGCAGGATCCTGTGGTTCTTCTCTAATGCATACCTGCTTCTCGGGGAGAAAAATCTCCTCGAGGAAGCGGATCATGCGTGGCAGTTTTTGAGGGATTACTGTGTGGACAGGGAAAACGGCGGTGTCTACTGGTCGCTTACATGGAACGGGCAGCCGGAGGATACGACGAAACATACTTACAACCAGGCATTTGCCATCTATGCCCTGTCCTCCTACTATGACGCTTCAGGAGATGAAGAAGCGCTGGAGCTGGCACGGGGGCTTTATCATCTGATAGAGACAAAGTGTAAAGATGAATACGGTTACCTGGAAGCGTTCAATGTCCGATTTGAGCCCGAGGACAATGATAAGCTTTCGGAGAACGGCGTCATGGCTGAAAAGACGATGAATACACTGCTTCATGTGTTCGAGGCGTACACAGAACTCTACCGGGTGACCAAAGCCCCTGAAGTAGGAGTGAATATCAGATTTATGCTGGATCTTATAGCAGACAGGATTTATAACCCCGAACTTGGACGTCAGGAAGTGTTTTTCGACAGGACATGGAACAGCCTTATTGATCTGTACTCCTACGGCCATGATATTGAGACGGCGTGGCTTGTGGATTGGGGATTGGATGTTCTGGATGATATTTCATACAAGAAGAAGCTTCGACCTATTACAAAAGAGATCACAAAAAACATTTATGAGCGTGCATACATTGACCATTCTCTGGTCAATGAAGCTGAAAACGGAGTTGTGGATACAACAAGAGTATGGTGGGTGCAGGCCGAGGCAGCTGTAGGTTTCCTTAATGGCTGGCAGAGGTCTCCGGAGCATACGGAATATCTGGAAGCGGCAGAAGACATATGGGAGTACATCAAGAAAAATGTTGTGGATCACAGGGAAGGATCTGAATGGTTCTGGGCTGTAGACAAGAATGGACAGCCGCTTGAAAAACCTATTGTAGAGCCATGGAAGTGCCCGTATCACAACGGAAGAATGTGCATCGAGGTTATCAGGAGGACACAAAATGTTGCATGAACAGTATTATGTGGAAAAGGCAAAAGTAGACAGACTGATCGGAAGAAAAAACCGGAAGACAGATTTCTACAACGGGATCTACGACAGATATGAATTCCCCGTGCTTACAAGAGAGTTTGCACCGGTACACTGGAGATATGATCTGAATAAAGAGACAAATCCGTATTTTATGGAGCGTCTCGGCATCAATGCTGTGATGAACTCCGGCGCCATTGAGCTGGACGGGAAATATTATCTTGTCGTCCGCGTGGAAGGCAATGACAGGAAGTCTTTCTTCGCAGTGGCAGAGAGTGATAACGGGATCGATGGATTTCATTTCTGGGATTATCCGGTCGTACTGCCGGACACATGCCCGGAAGAGACCAACGTCTATGACATGAGACTGACAAAGCACGAGGATGGCTGGATCTACGGTGTGTTCTGCTCCGAGAGTAAAGATCCTGATGATCCGGATCTATCCGCAGCGGTAGCAGCGGCGGGCATTGTCCGCACAAAAGACCTTAAGACATGGGAAAGACTGGACAACTTAACGACACTTCAGTCGCCCCAGCAGAGGAATGTGGCGCTTCATCCGGAATTTGTGGATGGCAAATATGCGTTTTACACACGTCCAATGGACGGGTTTATTGAGACTGGCAGTGGCGGCGGGATTGGATTTGGGCTGTGCAGCGACATCGAACATGCAGTGATCGATGAGGAGAAAATCATCAGCAGGCGCATCTACCACACACTGACCGAGTCCAAGAATGGAGCGGGCGCTGTTCCAATCCGTGGAAAGAAGTGCTGGATACATATTGCCCATGGCGTTAGAAACACAGCAGCAGGGCTTAGATATGTACTCTATGCATTCGGTACGGATCTTAAGCATCCGGATCAGGTGATCGCAGAGCCGTCCGGCGTATTTCTCGTACCTCTTGGCTCCGAGAGGGTGGGGGATGTTTCGAATGTTGTGTTTACAAACGGAGCTATTGCAAAGGAAAACGGGGATATCTATATCTACTATGCGTCCTGTGATACGAGGATGCACGTGGCAACAACTACAGTTGACAAAATGGAAGACTATCTGTTCAACACTCCGAAAGATCCGCTTAGATCTCCGGATTGTGTGAAACAGAGATGTGAGCTGATTGACAAAAATATGGAACTGCTGAAATAAACTGCAGATTAAATGAAATGATTTAAAAGGGAAAAGCCGGAGACAGGTGGCTGAAAACCGGAAGCCAGAGGTAATATGCCACTTTCTCCGGCAGAGAAAAATATAAAAAAGAAAGCAAAAAAAGGATCAGGAGAGGCTGATGATCATGAGGCACTATATCAGGGAGATCAGAAAAAATACTGTCGGGATGAACCGGCGTGAAAAAGCAGAATATATTCTGACTTATTACTGGTATCACATATTAGGAGCGGCCGCGGCGGTATGTCTGATCCTTTTTCTTATTATACATTTCGGGTTTCGTGAGGATCCGCCCCTGTTTACCTGTGCCCTGGTAAATCAGGAAATCAATTTTGAACGAGACGGGCAGATGGAAGAGGATTTTTCAGAAGCATCGGGAATTGATGAAGCACGGATGGATATCAACTCGGATTACAATATATCTTACGGAGACGTAAAACTTGAAGGGATAAATGAGAGCTCTTTTGAGAAATTCTTCTTTAAGTGGCAGAACAGGGAACTGGATGCAGTAATAGTGCCGGAGAGCTTTTATGAATACTGCAAAGAAGTGGGCGGAACATTCACGAACCTTGAGGGATGGAATACAGAAGGATTTACGCTATATGAGGACAGCGGAGATATAACGGCAGTGGAAGTGGAAGACACGATACTTACAGGTTATCTGGAGAATGAAACAGGAGAAAAACTCCTGCTTGCGTTCCCTGATACAGGGCAGCATGAGGATGAGTGCAGAGCATTTCTCGATTTTATACGGAGGTGAGAGTATGAAAAAGTTTGGGATTGATAATCCGTTTTTCGCATTTATGGGGAGAGTCGGCGACATTCTTATATTGAACATACTGTTTGTAATTACAAGCATTCCTGTGGTGACGATCGGAATGTCTCTTTCGGCGATGTACCGTGTGACACTGAGGATGGCAAGAAAAGAGTGCAATTATGTGGCGAAAGAATATTTCCGTGCATGCCGGGAAGAGTGGAAGAAAAGTATGGTAATCTGGCTGATCATGCTTGTGTCGGGCGGAGTGCTTGTTTTTGACGTGACTGTCGGAAAGGATATGTGGAATGCGCTCAATGCCGCAGTAGGAGCTTTATTTTTTATATGGGGAATGTTGTTTACATATGTTTTCGCGGTACAGGCGAGATTCGAAAATACAGTGAAGAATATATTTAAAAATGCCTTATATATGGCTGTTCGGCATTTCCCGTTTACAGTCATAATGATGGCACTCAATGCAATCCCGGCAGTATGCATTCTTTTCGGCAGTATGACTATGGCACTTGCGACACCGATCTATGTAGCTGCAGGATTTGCAGTAACTGCAAGGATCAATTCGATTTTTTTAAACAGGATTTTCCGGAAGTATGCCCCGGAAGAAGAGGAGGCGGAAGATGCGAATCGAGCCACAGCATAAATACCTTCAGTACAGTGGAAGGATTGATTGGACTGACGAAAATGCGCCTGTATTCGTATTCCCCTGCACCTCGGTGCGGATGCGCTTTACAGGGGAGACACTGAAGGTCTGTGTGAGAAATAAAAAGGCATATTGGGAGAATTATCTCGGATGTATCCTGGACGGCGAACAGACAAAACTGCTGCTTCCGGATGACGGAGAGGGAGTTATTGATATAGATGTGGAACAGATAACAAAGGGAAAGGACACCGAAGGGCAGAGCCATGAGGTGCTGCTGTTCAAACGTCAGGACGCCTGCCACGAAGTGACATTCCTCGGCTTTGAAATAGGGGATGGGGAAGAAGTATTGGAACTCCCGCCGAAATCACAGCGCAGAATCGAGGTGTACGGCGACTCAGTCTCGGCAGGTGAAGTGTCCGAGGCGGTGGATTACACAGGCAGGCCGGATCCGGAGCATAACGGGCAGTATTCTAACAGCTGGTATTCTTACGCATGGATGACGGCGCGGAAGCTGGGCGCTGAGATCCATGACGTGGCACAGGGCGGGATCGCCCTTCTGGATGGTACAGGCTGGTTCAACGCACCTGACTATGTGGGGATGGCGACTGCATGGAACAAGGTGCATTACAATCCGGTATTCGGTCCGGCGACAGACTGGGATTTCACACAGTATACGCCCCAGGTCGTGATCGTCGCTATCGGACAGAATGACAATCATCCGGAGGATTATATGAAGGAAGATTATAACGGCAGCCGGGCTTTGCGCTGGCGGAGCGGTTACGGTCTCCTGCTTGAGAAAATACGGAAACAGTATCCGGAAGCATGGATCGTGTGCATCACAACTTTGTTGGAGCATGATGCCTCATGGGATAAATCCATTGATGAAGTGTGCCGTGGGATGCAGGATGAGAAGGTCCGGCACTATGTGTTCAGAAGGAATGGAAGAGGCACACCGGGACACTTGCGGATCCCTGAGGCAGAGGAGATGGCTGAGGAACTTTCCGCATATATTGAAGGGCTGAATATAGGATGGTAATTCATACATAATATACCGGCGCTTAGGAAAGCGGTACCGGAGAAAGGCGGGAGATACAGATGTACAGACCAGATCTTACCAGACTGAAATCATGCATGAGACGGGCTGAGGCAGGAGGAGAGCTGACGCTCGGCTTCTTCGGCGGTTCCATCACACAGGACAGCCTTGCTACAAAGCATGAGAATTGTTATGCATACCGGGTGTTCCGGTGGTGGGAGGAAACCTTCCCGAAAGCTGAGTTTCACTATGTAAACGGGGGGATAGGAGGCACTACTTCACATTACGGAGTGTCCCGTGCTGTGACGGATATGCTGATGTATCAGCCGGATTTTGTGGTGGTGGACTTTTCCGTAAATGATGATCCAAATGAATTTTTCCAGGAAACTTACGAAGGACTTATCCGGAAGATGCTGACGTGGAACTCAAAACCGGCAGTCCTGCTTCTTAACAATGTGTTTTACGATACGGGGATAAATGCACAGGAGTACCACAATCAGGTGGGCGGCTGGTATCATCTGCCTTATGTGAGTATAAAGGATACGGTATGGCAGAGGATGAAAGCCGGAGAATTTTCAAGGGAAGAACTCACACCAGACGGGCTTCATCCGAATGATAAAGGACACGGGCTTGTGGCAGCGGAGATTACGGCATATCTGGAACAGGTAAAAGAACATATGTGGGAGGATGAAAAGGAACTGCCTTTTTCCCCTGCGATGACGGACAATGTCTATGAGAATGCGCGCAGGCTTACGATCCGTGAGATGAGTCCGGAGCTTGACGGTTTCCGTGCGGATACGCGGGAGAAAACAGGGCATCTGGATCACTTCAGAAACGGCTGGATCGGCAAAAAAGAAGGAGACAGGATCTTTTTTGAAACAGAGGCGTCCTGCATTGCAGTACAGTACAGGAAGACGATTCATCGTCCGGCAAGAAAAGCGGAACTGATCCTTGACGGCGATACGGAACATCCTGTATTGCTGGATGGAAACTTTGACGAGGACTGGGGCGACTGCCTGTATCTGGAGCCGGTGCTCTAT
This sequence comes from Clostridiales bacterium, assembly GCA_019418195.1. Classification (GTDB taxonomy): domain Bacteria; phylum Bacillota; class Clostridia; order Lachnospirales; family Lachnospiraceae; genus Mediterraneibacter. The sequence goes on from DYCJ01000042.1 coordinate 10,347, forward strand.
CATGGCGAACACGGGCGGCATACTGTGGAGATCAGAGTGCTGCCGGACGAGTATGAGAATGCAGAGCCGTTTTATCTGATGGCTTTGATCATTGCATAGAGAAAAAGAGAATAGGTAAGAGGAGGAAAAGCAAGATGGATGCAAAGAAGAGATATGAGGAGTGGCTTGAGAACCCGTATTTTGATGAAGTTACGAAATCTGAATTAAAAAGCATAGCAGATGATGAAAAAGAGATAGAGGAAAGATTTTACCGTGACCTGGAATTCGGGACAGGCGGCCTGCGCGGGATCATCGGCGCGGGAACGAACCGGATGAACATCTATACGGTGAGAAAGGCAACCCAGGGACTTTCCAACTTTATTATCAAAGAAAAGGCAGAGAAAAAGGGAGTGGCGATCGCATTTGATTCAAGAAATATGTCGCCGGAGTTCGCGGAAGAGGCGGCGCTCTGTCTGGCTGCAAACGGGATCAAAGCTTATATCTTCCCGTCACTGCGCCCTACGCCCATGTTGTCCTTTGCGCTCAGAGAGCTGGGATGCACGGCAGGCATCGTTGTAACTGCAAGCCACAATCCGCCGGAGTATAACGGCTACAAAGTATACTGGGAAGACGGAGCACAGATCACATACCCGAAGGATGAGCAGATCATCGGGGAAGTGAACGCAGTGACAGATTATGCTTCTGTAAAGACAATGAGCCGGGATGAAGCAGAGAAAGCGGGGCTGTATCAGGTGATCGGCTCCGAGATCGACGATAAATATATCGAAGCATTGAAATCCCTAGCTATTCATCCGGAGATCATCCGTGAGGAAGCGCAGAATCTGAAGATCGTCTATACTCCTCTCCACGGAACAGGCAACATACCGGTGCGGAGGATCCTGAAAGAACTGGGATTTGAAAAGGTATATGTGGTAAAAGAGCAGGAGCTTCCGGACGGAAACTTCCCGACTGTGTCCTATCCGAATCCGGAGGACAAGAATGCATTTAAGCTGGCGCTGGAGCTTGCAAAAGAGGTGGATGCGGATATTGTACTGGCAACGGACCCGGATGCGGACCGCCTCGGCGTGTATGCCAAAGATACGAAGACCGGAGAGTATATGAGCTTTACCGGAAATATGTCCGGCATGCTCATTCTGGAATATATCCTTTCACAGAGGAAAGCTCAGGGGACTCTGCCGGAGAATGGCGCTGTCGTTACAACGATCGTTTCCGGAAAGATGTCAAAGGAGATCACAAAAGATTACGGTATGACGCTCATCGAGACTCTTACCGGATTCAAATATATCGGAGAACAGATCAAGTTCTTCGAGCAGAATGGAAGCCATGAGTATGTATTTGGCTATGAGGAGAGTTACGGCTGCCTTGTGGGAACACATGCCAGGGACAAAGACGCTGTCGTGGCGGTGATGGCGCTCTGTGAAGTGGCAGCGTATTGCAGACATCAGGGAATCACGCTCTGCGACCAGATGGAGAAGCTCTTTAAGAAATACGGATATTACAGAGAGGGACTTTGTACCGTGACGCTCAAAGGACAGGAAGGCGCAAAGAAGATCCAGTCCATGATGGAGCAGATCCGTACAAACGTACCGGAGTCAGTCGGCGGGCTGAAAGTGCTGAAGTTCCGTGATTACAGAGAAGATGTGGCGAAAGACTGCGTGACAGGCGAGGAGACGTCTACCGGACTGCCGAAATCCAATGTACTTTACTTTGAACTGGAGGATGATGCATGGTACTGTATCCGTCCGTCAGGTACGGAGCCGAAGATCAAGTTCTATATCGGTGTGAAGGGAACAGATGATGCGGATGCACAGGAGAAGCTGGATACATTGACAAAGGCAGTGGAAGCGCTGGCCGAATAATCCTGTAAGATCCGGCGGTAGAAAGAATGTAAGAAAATTTATAACATACAGGGAGATTTGCAAATGGGGTTTTCTAAGGATTTTGTATGGGGCGCTGCCACCAGCTCCTATCAGATCGAGGGCGGGGTCCACGGCACGGGAAAAGGAATGCACATCTGGGATGTGTACACGAAAGAGCCGGGGAAAGTGTACGGCGGGCATACAGGAGATACTGCCTGCGACCATTATCACCGTTTCCGCGAGGATGTACAGATCATGAAGGAGATCGGGCTGAAGGCATACCGGTTTTCTATTGACTGGTCCCGTGTGCTTCCGGAAGGAACAGGGAGAGTAAACGAAGAGGGAGTACAGTTCTACAGTGATCTGATCGATGCGCTTCTGGAGAACGGGATCGAACCCTACATTACGCTGTATCATTGGGAGCTGCCGTATGAGCTGTATAAAAAGGGCGGATGGATGAACCGGGACATCGCAGAGTGGTTCGGCGAGTATGCCCGTCTTGTTGCAGAACGGTTCAGCGACAGAGTGACACATTTCTTTACTCTGAATGAACCTCAGTGTTTTGTGGGGCTCGGATTCCTGACAGGTGTTCACGCACCGGGACTCAAATGCCCGATGAGGGATACTTTTGAGATGGCGCACAATGCCCTCCGGGCACACGGCAGGGCGGTCCAGATGTTAAGGCGGTATGCGAAGCAGCCGCTGACCATCGGTTATGCGCCGACAAGAGGGATCATCTATCCGGCATCTGACCGGCCGGAGGACATTGAAGCAGCACGGCAGAAGTATTTCTCCATGCCCGAGGATGATTCGGACTGGACGTGGAACGTGGCGTGGTGGTCAGATCCGGTCCTGCTGGGACATTATCCGGAGGAAGGGCTTGTGCGATATGAGAAATATCTGCCGAAGATCACGGATGAGGATATGCGGCTTATCTCTGAGCCCATCGATGTGTACGGGCAGAATATCTACAACGGCAGGGCGTTTCGCATGGGAGCGGACGGAAGGCCGGAAGAGACGGATCGTACGCCGGGATATGCCAAGACTGCAGTGAACTGGCCTGTG